>JAAZBV010000001.1 GCA_012513605.1 Desulfatiglans sp.
TAGATTCTTTTGTGTTACTATCCTTCTGGATCACTTGGGTCTTGTTCATTTGGTATCCTCCTTTTTAATGGGTTAAAAAGAAAATTATATCAAATGGCTTCCAAGTGATCCACATAGTATCTACAAGGTCGTTTCATCTTGCAATAGCATCACTGAACAATCTGAAGATAATTACTGCCGACAAACAACTTGCCAGGGCAGCGCATAAATATGGTATCCAATATCAGCTACTCTAATTTTCCCCTTTATCTCATATACTTTGCTCTTTACACTTTGCTTTTTCCCCAAGATATCCAATGGACTTTTACAGTCTACAGCCTGTACTTTCTTCTCTTGCTCATTGATTCCTTTTCTGCTAATACAAACCAGTTAAAAAAATAAGCAATCCAAGCAGTTAAACATGAATTAAACGTAACACATAATAATCGGGTTTTTTCTAATGCCTACACAGAAATTATCTCTCTCACGTCTTGAAACCTTTCTTGAAGAAGCCTGCGAAAGCCTTCGCGGGAACATGGATGCCTCGGAATACAAAGAATATATCATTGCAATGTTGTTCCTCAAAAGGGTTAATGACCAGTTTGAAGTGAATAGGATTAAAAGAAGGAAAACGTTGACCGAAGTCCGTGGAGTCAGTGAACCGGCAGCACTTTATGGCGAGCTGGAGCGGCAAAACGCACCGGAATATGATTTTTATGTCCCTCTTTCCGCCCGTTGGAAAAAGCTGGAAGGTGATCCGGATAAAGATGAAAATGGCGAATCCATAAACTATATTAAAGACCTGCAGGAAGAGATTGGCGACCATCTCAATAAAGCCCTTGCCGCCCTTGAAGACGCAAACCTGGATAAACTCGATGGCGTGTTAAAATCCATAAATTTCAACCGAAGCATAGGTAAAAACAATAAGCAGATCACTGATGAAGACTTGCGCGAATTAATCCGTGAATTCAATAAAAAGACTTTGACTGATGATAACCTGGAATTCCCTGACCTGATGGGCGCTGCCTATGAATACCTGATAAAATATTTTGCTGACAGCGCAGGCAAAAAGGCAGGAGAGTTCTACACCCCCAACGAAGTTGTACGCCTGCTTGTAAATATTCTTGAACCCGGTGAAGATGCAGAAATATACGACCCTACAGTGGGAAGCGGCGGCATGCTGATCGAAAGTAAAAATTATGTAGAAGCTCGCTATGGTTCGGCAAGAAATATCTCTTTATATGGTCAGGAAAAAAGTGGAACAGTGTGGGGTTTGTGCAAGATGAACATGCTGTTTCATGAGATTTATGACAGTAAAATCGTTAATGGTGACACCCTCATAAACCCGCTGCATATTGAACGGGGAGAACTCAAAACATTTGATATTGTTATTGCCAATCCACCTTTTTCACAAAACTACACCAAAGACGGCATGAAGTTCAAAGAACGCTTTAACCACTGGATGCCAGTAAAAAGCAAAGCGGATTTTATGTTCGTACAGCACATGGTGGCATCAACCAACAATGCAGGGCGTATGGCAGTGGTAATGCCACACGGTGTACTGTTCCGTGGTGGTGAAGAACGCAATTTCAGGAAATGGCTTATCGATAAAGGCTATCTTGAGGCAGTTATCGGGCTGCCCCAGGCCCTGTTTTATGGAACAGGCATTCCTGCCTCGGTGATTGTTGTTAATAAAAAAGAGGCGCATCTCAGGAATCATGTCATGTTCATCAATGCTGACCGGGAATACAGAGAAGGTAAAAACCAGAATAAACTGAGGCCCGAAGACATAGAAAAAATCTCCTACACCTGTAAAAACAAAGCAGAAATTGATAAATATAGCCGACTTGTAAGTAGAGAGGAGCTGGAAGCAGAAGAATATAACCTTAATATCAGGCGTTTTGTAGATAATGCCCCGCCTGCTGAACCCCATGATGTACATGCTCATCTTCATGGCGGTATACCAAAAACCGAAGTTGATGCACTGAACTCTGCATTTGCCTCTTATCCCGGCCTTCGTGAGAAACTATTCTCTGACTTGAAAGAAAACTACCTGAAATTTTCTGATGCTGTTAGTCAAAAGGAAGATATTAAGAAACTGTTTGATGAGAGCCCGGAGGTAAACACCACTTTTATAAATTACTCCAAAGGACTGCAAAAGTGGTGGAATGAGGTTCTACCCGATTTTGAAAAGCTCCCAATAAAAAATAATGTTTTCGAGTTGTATGGCAGGTTTTCGGACAGTTTTAGTAAGGCCCTTAATATGCTGCCCTTTGGTGAAGAAAGCAATGGGGCAGTGCTTGATCAATATCAGAGCAGGGGAGCGCTGGCTTCATTCTGGTATCAGCTTAAGAATGACCTTAAAAGTGTTGCGGCCAGCGGATGGAATGCAGAACTGATCCCTGATGATGAAATACTTGAGAGCCAGTTCCCGGATGTGCTTAAAGAACTGAACAAGAATCAGAGCCGAAAGGAAGAGCTTGAAGCCCTGTTTGCAGAGGTGAATGAACTTGAAGAAGGGGTATGGTCTGAAGAAGATTACGAGGTTTGGCCTAAAGATGAGCTGAAGGAGCATAAGGAAGCATTGAAATCTCTTAAAGGCGAACGCAAAGAAGCAGATAAGGAATACAAAAATATACTTAAACGTATCAAGGCAAATGAAAAGGCATTAATAAACAGGCCCGAATTAAAAGAGGAAATTGAACTCCTGAAGGCAGAAGCCCTGAGACTGAGGAATTTCACAAACAGTTTGGATACCAAGATTGAAGCCGATGAAAAACGCTTTTCCAGACACACCGAACTGGAAGATGAACTTAAAGAATGTAAAAAGGTGATTAAGCAGATTAAAGAGAATAGACAAGAATCAGTGGATAAGGCACGTTTAAAAATCACAGATGAAGAAGCTAAAGATCTGATACTAAACCGATGGAACCGCACTCTACAACAGACCCTGGATGGCTACCTGACCACACACAGCAGATTGCTGTTACAGTATATTGAAAATCTCTGGGACAAATATACCACTAACCTGAATAGCATTTTGGCTGAACGAGAAGAGCAGACCCAATTGCTGAATAGTTTTCTGTCGGAGTTGGGGTATGAGTGAACCTCTGAGAGAATTAGCAAATATTGAATATGGAGCGAGCCCAAAAGAAATCAGGGTAGGAGTAAAAACAGAAATAAAAATATTCGGCACTGGTGGTTTAATGGGGTATTCATGTAAACCATTGTTTGAACAACCTCTTGTTGTAGTAGCAAGAAAAGGAACTCTTGATAGACCAATTTACTCTGATCAACCATGTTGGGTTATAGATACTGCATTCGCAGTCATACCTAAAAAAAATGTTAACGCTAAATGGCTTTTTTACCAATTATCAAACTACGATTTAAAAAGATTGAATGAAGCAACTGGAGTCCCCAGCATAAGCCGTGATTTTTTATACCGGATTAAATTTAAAAGACCTACTCTGCAAGCCCAACGTAAAATCGCCCACATACTATCCAATGTCGATGTGGTAATCGAAAAAACACAAGCTGCCATTGCAAAATACAAGGCCATAAAACAAGGTATGCTGCATGACCTGTTTACCCGCGGCATCGACCCTGCCACCAACAAACTGCGCCCCGTATATATAGATGCCCCGCATTTGTATAAAGAAAGCAAGTTGGGCTGGATTCCTAATGAGTGGGTAGAGGTTTCTTTAGCCTTTTTCACTACGCAAATTGGTGATGGTATCCATACAACACCAAAATATTCTGAAAATACAGATTATTATTTTGTGAATGGCAACAATCTATCCGAAGGTGAAATTCTTATTGGTGATACAGCACTTTGCGTAAGCAAAGAAGAGTATGAAAAACATTTCATAGGACTTGATAAAAAAACAATTTTGTATTCCATAAATGGGACGATTGGAAATATTGCTTTCTACAAAGATGAAAAAATCATTCTGGGCAAGAGCGCTTGTTACATTACGTGTAAGAATAACGTAAATTTGGATTTTATATATTTTTTTCTACAATCATTTCGTGTAAAAAAATATTACGAAAACGAGTTAACTGGGTCTACGATTAAAAATCTTTCTTTAGCATCCATAAGGAATACACCGATTACAATACCAAAAGACGATGGAGAGCAAGAATTTATAGCAAATAGAATACGAGCGATTGATAGAAAACTCCAAACCGAACAAATCTATCTGCACAAAATGCAGCAGATAAAAGCAGGTTTAATGGCGGACTTATTAAGCGGGAAAAAGGAAGTAAGAGTTGAAGCTGAATCTATAAATTAAAAAGAGAAAAATTATGGCTGAATACGTTAATGTTGAAAAACCCTTTCTGGATAAGCTCCGGCTTTTGGGGTGGCAGGTTATTGACCAGGGTATCGGTATTCCACAGGAACCGGAAAAAAGCCTGCGAAAAGATTTTAAGCAGGTGGTTTTACCGGATGAATTTAAAAAGGCCATAAAAAAGATAAACACCACCTCTGAAGGTCGGGAATGGCTTACTGACAAACAACTGGATCAGATACTCTTTGAGATTCAGAACTTCCCTGGTAGAAGTCTGCACGAAGCAAACAAGGAAATTCACCGTTTGCTGCTCAAGGGCACTTCTGTTGCCAGAAACGAACTGACCAACGAACAGGACCCGACCGTGCGCCTTGTGGATTTCAGAAACTATGAAAACAATTCTTTTATCGCCATTAACCAGTTTCGTTTGAATACTCCGGGTGCAAGCCGCCAGGGCATCATCCCTGATATTGTCCTCTTTTTAAATGGTATGCCTGTCTGTGTTGTTGAAGCCAAGGACTTTGATGTTGCAGAACCTTTAAGCGAGGCATTTTTACAGATAACACGCTATGCCAATACCCGTGATGATGATTATGGAATTAAAGAGGGCGAAGAGCGGCTTTTCCATTACTATATGTTCAGCATTATTACACACGGCAAAGAGGCCCGTGTTGGAACAATCAGCGCGGAATTTGATTTTTACAACAACTGGGTGGACATATTCCCCGAAGAATACCGCACTGTAAAATATCCCCCCGATGAAGAGCGGCAGGAAGTGCTTATACACGGCATGCTGAACAAGGAAATCCTTATTGATCTCTTGAAACACTTCACCATGTTTATAGAAATCAAAAAGGGTGTGGAAGTTAAGATAGTAGCCCGTTACAACCAGTACAGAGCAGTAGGAAAAATCATTAAAAGCCTTCGGGAAGGTAAAACGCCTTTTGATAAAAGCGGTGTGGTCTGGCACACACAGGGGAGCGGAAAAAGCCTGACAATGGTTTTTTTAATCCGCAAGCTTCGTTCCCTGGATGATTTAAAAGACCTTAAGATTATATTTATTGTTGACCGCCTTGATCTTGAAACACAATTGTCGGAAACCGCTTCCATGACCGGAGAACCTGTGCGTGTTATCAGCCGCCGCAACAAACTCAATCAACTGAGCGACGACACCGGCGATGTGAACATGGTGATGATACACAAATTTTTAAATGAAAATAATATCTCTGCACAGTCCCTGATTGAAGCCGGAATTGTACCCACCTTTGAAAAATTTGAGACCATTAATGACAGTGGCCGCATCCTGATGCTGATTGATGAGGCCCACCGCACACAGGGTGGTAACATGGGTGACAACCTGTTTTCTGCCTTTCCAAATGCCATACGAATCGGTTTTACCGGAACTCCCCTGCTTACTGATAGACACGAAATAAAAACCCATCAAAGATTTGGTAAATTTATTGATTTTTACAAATTCGACAAGGCGGTTAAGGACAGGGCGACAGTTGAGATTAAATACATAGGCAAAGTATCAAGAGACAGGCTGGACGATAAAGAAGCCTTTGATACCGAGTTTGAAGACATGTTTGAAGAGCGCTCCCAGGCAGAAAAGGAAGAGATACAGCGCCGCTATGGATCGTTTGTTGCCTACCTGGAATCTAAAGATCGAATTGCCGGAATCAGCAGGGATATTATCGACCATTATTACAGGGATATTCTTGTAAACGGGTTTAAGGCACAGGTGGTTGCATCAAGCATTGTGGCGGCAGTCCGGTACAAATATGAACTGGAAATTGTCATTAAAAACAAGATCACCGCATTAAGAGAGTTACCGGCTGAAGATGTGGACGCGGAACAGCTACAGCGGCTGGAAGGTTTAAAGGTAGTCGCTATTGTTTCTAGTCTGGGCAATAATGAGCCCGGCTATATCAGCAAGGCACGCAGAGAAGCTAAAGATATGAATGCCATTGATAATTTTAAGGCTGACTTTGATCCTGAAAAACCTGAAACAGGTATTGGTATTATCTGCGTATGCGACCGCCTGTTGACTGGGTTTGACGCCCCTGTGGAACAGGTTATGTACCTGGATAAAAGTCTAAGAGAACACGATCTGTTTCAGGCCATCACACGTGTGAACAGAACAAAGCATGGGAAGACATTTGGTCTGGTTGTTGATTATTTCGGGGTTACCAAACATTTAAGCGATGCCCTCAATATTTACACAGACAGGGATAAATTGAAGCTTCAGGATTTTCAAAATGTCTTCAGGGATATAGACAAGGAAATACCGATCCTTGAAGCCAGATATAAACGGCTGGTTGATTTATTCTCAGATCATAAACTTAAAGAGATTGATGCCTTTTTGATGCAGGAATTTAAAGACAGCAAAAAGGAGTTTGAGTTTGCAGAGGAATGTATTGAGACAGCAAAAAACATAAAATTCAGGGCGGAATTACTCACCTATTCAAAGAGCTTTTTTGACAGCCTGGATCTATTGTTTAATGTGCAGGCCGGAGCAGAATACTGGATACCGGCGAAACGCCTGGGTTATCTGATCTGGAGAATAAAAGACAGGTATAAGGATGAGACAATGGACCTTAAATGGGCATCTGAAAAGGTCCGCAAACTAATTGATAAACATCTTCTCTCTATTGGCATTGACACCAAGGTGAAGCAGGTCTCCATCCTGTCGGATGAATTTGGGAAAAAGGTCGATTATCTGAATATAACGCCTAAATCCAAGGCGTCGGAAATGGAACATGCCATCCGCTGGCACATTAAAGTAAATCTTGAAAAAGACCCTGCCCTTTACAGCCATTTTAAAGACAGACTGGAATCCATCCTAAGCGCATATAAAGACAATTGGGAAACTATTGTTCATGAGTTAAACAAATTGCGGGAAGAAATGGCAAAAGGCAGAAAGGATGATATTGAAGGTGTATCCATTGTTGAAGCGCCTTTTTTTGATTTACTGAAGGATAGGTTGGTTCCTGGTAATGAAGCCGATATGAACAGGGCAAAGGAGCTGACACATACCCTTATGCCTATTCTAAAGGAGACTGCTGCGATTAGAAATTTCTGGAAGGATAAACCGGCAGAGAGAAAACGAGTTGAAGGACTTATTGAAGATGAATTACGTTATTCAGGGGTTTCGGGAGTATCGGAAAAGGCAGGGGAACTGACAACAGAAATAATGAAACTGGCGGAAAACAGAGAGTCGGATTTAAAATGAAACTTGAAGGGATAAATATAATCATCGAAAAGACTGACCGCCGAAAGACTGTAAGTATTTTTATAGAAAGAGACGGCTCTGTGCGGGTACTGGCTCCGGCTACATCGAGTGATGATAAGATTGAAAAAGCTATCCGCTCAAAGCAGTATCAGATATTTACCAAACTTGCTAAATGGAAAGAACTTAATCAGGGAAAAGTAAACCGGAAATTTGTGAATGGGCAATCCTTTTTATATTTTGGTAGGAACTACAGGCTGGCAATTGTTGATAAGCAGGATGTGCCCCTAAAACTGACAAAAGGATATCTGACCCTTGACAGGCGAAAGCTCCATGAGGCGGTAAATGTGTTTAAACAATTTTATAAAGAAAAGGCAGAAAAGAAGATAGAAGAAAGAGTGAAGTATCTTGTAGATAAATTTCAAAAGAAACCCTCAACAATAAAAGTGCTGGAATTGCGAAACAGGTGGGCATCATGGACACCCAAGCAAGGTTTGAACTTTCATTGGAAATGCGCCATGGCCCCTGTACCGGTACTTGATTATATCATCACCCATGAAATGGTTCACTTGAAATATCCGAACCATTCACCGGAATTCTGGAATGAACTGGATAAAAAAATGCCTGATTACAGGGTGCATGAAAACTGGTTAAAACAGAATGGCGTGAAGATGGCGATATAGTTCAAGATGGGAGGAGGCATAGGGGCCTAGTCATTACATGGACAGAATTTTAGGGAAATCCGAGACAGTGTCTCGGATTTCCGGACCGGAGAGAGGGAAGTACTATAAATATGAAATCGGGGTCGTACTTCAAAACATCAATTGAGCTGGATAAAAGATAACAGGTTAAGAGATCTATCAGAAAAAGAATTACAGAACCCTTTATTTTGAGTTTGACCTTATGTTTGTGAACGGCGGCAACAACCTGAAAACCTGAAGATAGGTGAAGAGAAATGGAAGGTGCGGGTTATAGAAGCAGCAAAGTATTGAAACAAATAATTAATGAAATAGATAAAGCCCTTGCCATCCACCATGGCTTTAACTATTAGAAACTGGATTTTATTTTCAATTATGATATCAAATACCGCATGGGAAAGGTAACTGATAACGAAGAAGATGACCTATGATAAATTATCAATGCTGTAATTCCAAAAAATAAGGTATACTATGCCTCAAGAAAAAACACTGATATACCATATTACGCATATAAACAACCTTAAGGGAATTATTGAACGGGATGGTTTGGTAGCTCAGAGTATAATAGCCAGAGAATCGATTGAATATTGTAATATCGCCCATAACACGGTTCAGGATAGAAGGGAGCATACAAATGTCCCTTTACAGCCAGGCGGTAATCTTCATGATTATGTTCCCTTTTATTTTGCGCCGCGTTCGCCAATGCTTTATGCTATAAATATGAAAAATGTGGCAGACTGCATGGCTACTCAGCTTGACATTGTATATCTTGTATCAAGTGTAGAAAATGTTGCCCAATCCAATGTGGAGTTTGTTTTTACTGATGGCCATGCTATTATGGCGATATCAGATTTCTATAGGGACCTTGATGATCTCAGGTTGGTCGACTGGAAAATAATGGAAGAAAAATACTGGGCTGACACAGATGATGATCCTGACAGTAAGAGAAGAAGACAGGCTGAATTTTTAGTCTATAAAGTGTTCCCATGGGAAAATATTGAGTATATGGCAGTAAAAAGCAATCCGATAAAAACAAAAGTTGAAAACATTATTGCCAATGCATCAATAAAACACCATGTTTTAGTAAAGCCCGATTGGTATTATTAATGGAGGAGACCATGATAAATAGTGTTACAGGCAATCTCTTAAAGGCAAAGGCTGATGCCCTGGTAAATACTGTAAACTGCGTCGGGGTCATGGGTAAAGGTATTGCTCTTCAATTTAAACAGGCCTTTCCTGAAAATTATAAAGAGTATGAAAAGGAATGTAAAAACGGGCGGATGAGAGTCGGTAAAATGTTTATTCATCGGACCGGAACATTGTTCCAGCCAAAGTATATCATTAACTTTCCTACAAAACGTCACTGGAAAGGTAAATCAAGACTTGATGATATAAAGCTGGGGCTTAATGACCTCATAAAAGTTATCCGTGAATTGGACATAAAATCGATTGCCATCCCACCTCTTGGCGCTGGCTTGGGCGGATTAAACTGGGTAGAAGTAAAATCACTTATTGAAACATCCTTTAACAAAATACCTGGGGTTGATGTTTTACTTTACGAACCCAAAGGGGCACCTGAACCAGATACGATACCAATTGCAACAACGAAACCTGAAATGACGCGGGGCAGAGCTCTTCTAATAAGACTACTGGATATTTATCGTAGCCAGGGATATCGTCATAATCTTCTTGAAATTCAGAAATTGATGTATTTTCTCCAGGAAGCAGGTGAAAAGTTAAAATTAAAATTCACAAAAAATAATTACGGCCCTTATGCAGAAAACCTGCACCACGTCCTTCAGAAGATTGACGGCCATTATATAAGGGGTTATGGCGATCGTAGCGGAAAATCAGAGGTGTATTTATTGGAGGGAGCATTACAAGAGGCAAAGACACTGCTGGAAAATGATGCCGATGCTCAAGAAAGATTAAACGCAGTTGCAAGGTTGATAAGAGGTTTTGAAACACCATATGGAATGGAATTGCTATCCACTGTTCATTGGGTCTCTAAAGAAACACCTGAAGCGGCTAAAGATCCGGAGACTGTTTTAAAAAAAGTCCAGGAATGGAACCCCCGGAAAAAATTTATGATGAAACCTCAACATGTTGATAAAGCATTAAACCGGTTAAAACAGGAAAACTGGCTAAAGGCTGCTTAAACAAAATTCATGAATTTCTATGCTCCATTATCATTGAAGGAGTGTGGAAAAATATATTCTGGGATTTATTTTCACAACCATTAATGTGAATTCCTATATGACCATTGCAGCCTCAATTCAAGTAATTGATCCTGGTAACCAGGGATACCCTCCTGCCCTCAAAGACCGTTTAGGAGATGATGCCCCAGATAACATATGGTATATTGGCAATATCCAATTGCTTAAAATTCCTAAAACAGCGCTTTTCTGCTCAAAAATATGCCCTGGCGAAGCAATACTTCAAGCTATAACAAAAGCCCAGGAATGGCGTGACAATGGCCGGTGTATAATAAGCGGGTTCCATTCACCAGTGGAAAAAGAATGTCTTAAAATTTTATTAAGGGGAATGCAGCCAATAATAATTTGCCCAGCCCGCAGCATTGAAAAAATGAGGATATCAAAAGAGTGGATTGAAGGGATTGAAAGCGGGCATATCCTGATCATATCACCATTTAATTATACAAAACACAGACTCACAGAAAAGCAGTCAGAAGAAAGAAATGAACTTGTAGCTGCTCTGGCTGACGAAATATATTTTGCTCATATATCTAAGGGGAGTAATACAGAAAAGCTGAACGAAACTATTTCAAGCTGGGGATTGAAGCTGATTTAATAAAAATAGGGAATTGCAGTAAAATAGTGATCGTACCTCAAAAGACCAATTGAGCTGAATAAAAGCCTATTTGTTAAACACTAGCTTCATGGGTCGTGAAAGGTATAAAGAGAAGCTGGTAATATGGAGCATTTGGATCTGATGGACAGAGGTTGGTAAAATGGCAAAAACAAAGAAAATAAAAATTGGGGATTTGGGTCCTTTATACTCATTTACTATCAACCCATATCCTGATCAACGGTTTTCATCCTGTCCTTCATGTGGGAAAAGAACCGGGCAACTGAAACGTCCTTTGCTTATTTATGTTGAGCCGAGGCATTCGATATGTCTAAATTATACCTGTCGATACTGTAAGCATTGTGATTTGCTTATTGCACATAAACATGATGTAGAACATATATTGACAAATATGTTTATGAAGTTAGACCCGGGTGCTATTGGGAATGAGTACCTGATTATAGGGACGGTTGAGAAAAAAGCCTGGCGTGAAAATATGAAAAATCCAAAAGGCCCAGACGTTATACTTACAAACTTACATGATTTTAAAAATGTTCTATCTGAAATCCGGATGACTCGGCCAGGTTGGTATGCGCCCGGACAGAAGCCACAGGTTTTGGAACCTCCGCAACCAACCGAATGGATTAAATAATGGAAAGCCGTTAGTCGGTGATAAATTGCCATCTACTGCAATTGTATAGCGATAACATTTTAATTATCCAAGGACAAAACGTGCTTTTCTTTTTTTTATACCAAGCAATTGAAAGGCATCACGAAATAAAGTCTGGCCTTCCAGTGTGCTTACAACAAGTGCCTGGACGAATCTTCGACTGGCTCGTACCTCTTGTGTTAAATAAAAATCTCCTCCACCGGATTTAGGTCGGTTGATGCGGATATTGAGTTCCCTATCATAAGCATCCTGAAAGATATTTTTCGTAATATATCCAGCGTCCAGAATACGACGAAGGATAACAAGTGTACTTACTTTAAATTTCCTGGCAAGGTCATAAACTGCATCCAGCGGATGCTCTCTGTTGGCTAAATATTCTTTCAAGGCTGTAATGGGAACAAGAAATTCTGCAGCCACCTTATTACACCATATTTCTATTTTTTGTGAAGGTTGAGATGTCAGACTTGTATCAGAGAGTGCGCTTTCTCCCAGCCATATATGGGCCAGTTCATGGGCAAGTGTAAATATCTGGGCCGCTTTAGTATCAGAACCATTAATAAATATTAGAGGAGCATACTTATCAGCCAGGGCAAATCCTCTAAATTCCTGGTGATTGAGTTTTCTCCTGTTATTTGTGCCTACCACACCACTTACCATTACGAGTATGCCGGATGCCTCGATACTTTCAGTAAATTTGCGAAATGTTTCAGCCCAAGTTGTACAGGAACTCTGCACTTCTAAACTGAAATTAAAATATTGCCTTATTGTTAACGCTGCTTTCTCAATAGGATCGCTAAGATTCATAGATCCAACAAATTCACGTTGTTCCTCGGAAATAGCTTTTACATAGGTATGGTACCAGTTTTGCAGAAGGATTTGGTTAGTAAGGTTGTTACTGATCTGTTTTCCATCCCCACTTTTTCGTCAAGGATTGTCAGAAGAGAAGAAATTAGTCTACACATTTGACAAAATAGCTTCTGTATTTTATATGTGTGAGTAGGTGACGAGCATTAAATTTCAAATAACTTTTTAGAAACAGATATACCAAGGCTGTTGAAGGTTTTAACTTTAACAGCTTTGCTTTTTATGGGGCGCGGGTGGTTTAGAAAAACTCATATTAAAATCATAAGAGTGGTCATCATTTTTGGGTAATAAGACGCAGAGCATATAATCAATGCCTTCCAATGGTGATCATGGGAAAGAAAAAAGAGGGTACAGGCGGCTTGTCGACCATAGCTTTAGCGAAGGTGGTTAGTGACGGTGAGTTGTGCCCCTTCTACGTTGCCTGACATTCTCCCTGTTAGAGACTGGATTAAAAGGCTCTTATAACCTCTTAAAATTACATCTCGCGATTGAAAAGGCTGCAACATATTGAATTAAATGCCAATAGCCAATTTAGCACTTTCCCCAAACAGCATTTCTTTAGATAAAAAAAGGGACAACAATGCCCGATTAAAAAGAAAATAAGTCTCCCAGGCTGGTACATGTCCATGCTCTGGTGTAGTGGGAGTCTATGCTTTTATTTTTTTATCAGAGTTAATGGATTTGGCGATCATGGCTTTACCTGTATAAGGGGTTGAACCACCCGAAAATGGCATATTTCCTGCATAAATATCTTTTTGCTAATTATAGCCTTAATCAGATTTATACAATTAATTATAAGCAGGGTTATGTCAGAACACACAGCAGACACCTCCATACTCAGCGTCCTGGACTCGGTTGATAGTATCCATGCGGGCATATTTGTTATAGACAGCGCATTCCGGGTACTCAAGGCCAACAGGCTCAGCCTTGCCCAATTTGGCATTGCCTTCGATGTTGTTCATTCTGACAGTACCTGTTATGGCCTGCTTTTTAACAGACCAGAAATATGTGATGACTGCCCCCTTGCAGTGGAATCTGATCAGGAATCTGCTGAAAGGGCATTTATCCTGAACAAAGAGGGGAGCGGGATATATATAAGAGAAACCATATCCAGGGGAGAAAAAGTCATATTTTTGACGTTTCAGGACAATATAAATGAGGTCTTTCTCCAGAAGGAGATGGACTCAATAAAAAATGAGCTTATTGCCAAGAATATCCTCCTTAACAGATACAGAAATGGCACAGAGGAAAACAGGGGGGTAAACCAGATAATTGATAATCTCCCTGATGCCCTTGTTACAATCGATGACTCCATGAATATCAGGATGATAAACTCAAAGGCGAAACTTGATATGCCTGATGTAACTGCAAGAAAATGCTATGAATTATTGGGTAAAACTAACCCATGCAAGTTATGCCCGGTTGAAAACGGGTTATCAGGCATGCAGGAGGTAAAAACCAGCCACGTTATAGGGGGAAAGTTTTTTACAGAGATCATAAATGGCTTCAAGAAGGAAGAGGGGGGGCTGCTGCTCTTCAGGGATAATACACGTCAGGTAAATCTTATTGAACAGATCAGGACACAGAATGAAACTATCAACAGGAAAAACAATATCCTGTCAAGTCTTGTCAATCTTGAGTCAAGGATGCAGACTGACAAAAATATAAAAAGTGTGCTTGAATATTTTATTGATCTCTTTTTACCCCTGTATCAGTCAGATTCTATTGCCCTTATTGCCAGTGATATAAGGGCGGGGAGCGTAATGGCTACGCTTGGCAGGGGTGTAAGCCATGAGAAATTACATGCCCTTACCCAGGCATATTTTGCCAGGGATATTCATACTGTTGATCCATTCTGCATCCCTGATAATGTGTTGCCATGGCCTGATGCATGCCAGATAAATCTTGTTGGAAGAACCGACAAGCTTGTCGGAATGCTATTTGTAAAGGGGAATGCAGCAGAGGATGGGGCAGAGATAATTGATCTATTTAAAGATCCCCTGACAACCTACATGCATAATCAGATCCTGCTCAGGCTTTTAAAAGAGAGGGCTGACACAGATTCACTCACAGGGTTATACAACCGCAGGTATCTTCAGAAGGCCATGGATGAGGAAAAAATAAAGTATGAAAAATATGGAATCCATTATTCAGTAGTGGTTATTGATATAAACGGGCTCAAATATGTCAATGACAGGTTTGGCCATGAGGCAGGGGACCATATGATCTTCTCTGTTGCCAGGAACCTTAAAGGCTTTTCCCGTGAAACTGATGTAGTAGCGAGGACAGGCGGCGATGAGTTTATTGTGCTGCTTACAAATACCGATGATAAAGGGGCATTAAAATATTCTGAAAAATTAAGGCACATGTTTGATGAGATATATTTTGATATAAATAATACAGAAAAATTATCAGTTACAGTGAGCGCCGGTGCTGCCTCGACCAGTACATCTCTACCGGATGATCTGATTAAGCTGGCTGACAGGCTCATGTATGAGAGCAAGAGGGAATTTTACAAAAAAATGGGGAGGTCGGAGATAACCGACCGTATGGTTGAACTTGAAGACGACAGGCAAGGCATTATCGCTGACAGAACAATGGAGTAGAAAATATGCAAAATAAAAATAATATGGAAAAAGTCATAGAATCACTTTTGGCTGCAACAGAATGTTTACTCATGGGCAAGTATGATGATGCAAAGGTTGAGGTTGATTCAGAGGGGCTTATTTCAAATCTGGCCCAGAAGATCAACACAATGATTATCAACATGAGAACCATTGAGCTGCCGCTTGTTAATGCGGGCGCACAGACACCAAGTGCCCTGACCCGCGCCGAATCTGTAATCACCCTTATGACCCAGTCTACAAACGATGTGCTTAATACATCGGATCAGCTTGTGGAATCACTTGAAAAGCTTGAAAAAAATATGAACTCCGGTGCCTTTAGCAGTGAAAAGTTAAACGATTATCTGAATCAGGAACTCCCTGTTATGAAGGCCGGTATGTTTAATATCATATCTTCACAGTCATATCAGGATGTGGCGAGGCAGAAGATGGAGGCGCTTATAGATGACCTGAATAATATAAGAACCTGGCTTATTGATGCCCTTGTAATACTCAATATCAAGAAGGATTCATCAGAGGGCAATATGGAAAAGAAGGTAAGCCTTTTAAAACAGGTCAAAAACAAGACCATGCCTGAAAATGCAAAGCAGGATCTGGTAGATGACCTGCTATCTGAGTTCGGGTTGTAAAGACCCAGAAAATATACTTGACGCACAGCGGTATTAACTCATATACTCCCTTGTTTTTAAAATTTACCTAATTGATGCAAAAGCAGCGGAGGTGTATCATCGCAAAGCAAAAAAACCAGAGAAGTGAAATAGTTGAAAAGGTTGTATCCCTGGCAAAGAGAAGAGGATTTGTCTTTCAGTCCAGCGAGATCTACGGGGGGTTGAACGGTTGCTGGGACTATGGCCCGCTGGGTGTTGAGCTTCTTAAAAATATCAAAGAAGAGTGGTGGAAATTCATGACCTACCGCGAGGATGTGGAGGGTCAGGATGCGAGTATACTGATGCACCCTAGGGTATGGGAGGCGTCAGGCCATGTTGAAAACTTCACAGACCCCATGGTTGACTGCAAGCAGTGCAAATCAAGGTTCAGACTTGATGTCCTGGGCGAGGCTATAAACGATTCCAAAAAGGAAAAGATCATTGCCTCATTTATTGAGGCAGTCAAGGGTAGCAATAAAGAGTCAATTGCAGATAATATTGCAAATACAGATAGTTCCCTTAATGAAAAATTTGAGAAGCTTCTTGAAAACAGTAAGGTCTCATTTGACCTTCTGGCACACATAAGCTGCCCCAATTGCGGGACAAATAATTCCTTTACAGAACCCAGAAAATTTAATCTGATGTTCAAGACCTTTGTCGGCCCGGTTGAGAGTGAGGATAATGTTGTATACTTAAGGCCGGAAACCGCACAGGGTATATTTGTCAATTTTCTGAATGTACAGGTAGCAAGCAGGCAGAAGCTCCCCTTTGGTATTGCCCAGATTGGCAAGGCATTCAGGAACGAGATAAATACAAAGAACTTTCTGTTCAGGACACGCGAGTTTGAGCAGATGGAGATGCAGTATTTTGTAAAACCGGAGGATGATGTAAAGTTTTACAATTACTGGAAGGGGCTCAGAATCGAGTGGTTCAAGTCACTCGGCATGTCATCTGACAAGCTCAGGTTCCATGACCATCCTAAAGAAAAGCTTGCCCACTATGCCAAGGATGCAACGGATATAGAATACCTGTTCCCGTTTGGATGGGGTGAAATAGAGGGTATCCATAACCGAACAAATTTTGACCTGAGCCGTCATGAGGAGTATTCCGGAAAGTCCATGAAATACTTTGATGAAGAGACCAAGGAAAAGTTGACTCCCTACATAATAGAGACATCAGCAGGGGCAAGCAGATCATTTATGGCTTTCCTGATTGACGCCTATGAAGAGGAGGAGGTAAATGGTGAAACGCGCGTGGTTTTGAGATTTCACCCAAGGCTTGCGCCTATTAAGGCGGCTATTTTACCCCTTGTAAACAGGGATAATATGCCTGAAACAGCGCGTAAGATTGAGGCCGACCTTAGACCCTTTATGCGTGTATTTTACGATTCAAAGGGGGCCATAGGAAGACGTTACAGGAGGCAGGATGAGGCGGGTACGCCTTACTGTATTACAGTCGATACCCAGACACTTTCGGATAACACTGTAACTGTGAGGGAAAGGGACTCCATGGAACAGTACAGGATTGAGATGGATAAGCTGCTCATGCATCTCATGGAGAAATTCAGGTAGAACAATACCTGAAGATTAAATAATTTGATTTAAAAGGGATATATGTCAGAAGAACACGAAGAACACGAGGAACAGAAAGGACAGGAAGGACAGTATGTGCATGTCAGAGCTGAAAGCCCTGAGTTTTTAACTGAAACACGCTTTGATGATCTGGGGATACACGAAAAGATACTTTCCGGTCTTAAGGAGGCTGGCTTTGAAAAATGTACACCTATCCAGGCACAGGTTATACCTGTCTCACTCTCAGGAAAGGACATTGCAGGGCAGGCCCAGACCGGGACCGGAAAGACCATTTCATTTCTGATCCCTATCTTTTCAAGGCTTCTGAATGATGAAGATAGAAAAAACAGGCTTTCATCAGCACTTATTGTAGCACCCACAAGGGAGCTTGCCCTTCAGATATATGAAGATGCTGAACTGATCGGAAAAAATACCGGGCTTACATTTGCACAGGTTGTTGGAGGGATTGATTATAAAAAACAGGCTGAAAAACTACAGGAAGGGCCTGATATCGTAATATGTACGCCCGGAAGGGTAATAGACTACATTAAGCAGCGTGTATTCAATACATCAGGGATAAAGATCGTTGTTGTGGATGAGGCAGACAGGCTCTTTGACCTTGGCTTTACACAGGATATGCGTTTTATCCTTAAGCATCTGCCCAAATATGATAAACGACAGACACTGCTCTTTTCTGCTACCCTGTCACACAAGGTGCTTGCCCTTACATATGACTATATGAATCTGCCGGAATTTATATCTGTTATACCTGACAGCACAACAGTGGAAAACATAGAGCAGGTGCTTTACCATGTGGGTTCACATGAAAAGTTCAATCTCCTGCTGGGTGTTTTACAACGTGAAGAGTGGTCAAGCATACTTATTTTTGCCAATACTAAGGCAGAGGTGGAGTTCTTGGAGCAGAAGCTCAAGGGTAACGGGTTTCCAGCAGAAGGTATAACAGGTGACCTGCCCCAGCCAAAGCGTCTTAAACTGATGGAGCGTTTCAAGAACGGGAAAACAAAAATACTTGTGGCAACAGATGTGGCATCAAGGGGCATCCATGTGGAGGACATAAGCCATGTGATTAACTATGACATGCCCCAGGATGCGGAAAACTATACCCACAGGATTGGGCGTACTGCAAGGGCCGGAAAGAGCGGAAAGGCTATCTCTTTTGCCTGTGAGACCTATGTATATTTTCTTGAACCCATAGAAAAGATGCTTGGAAAGTCCATCCCTGTGCAATGGCCCGAAAATGACTGGTTTGTTGAGGACAAGGTCCCTAACATCTTAAGCAGACGCAAAAGGCCAAGGTCAGACAGGCCAATTAATGAGAGGGCAGATAGAAAACCAAGACCAAGGCCTGACAGGGCGGGAAAGAGCGGCGAACATCTCCCTGAAAAGAAAGATGATATGCAGTCAACATATCTCAGGAATATCGGCTGGAGCAGTGAGCCAGGGGGTGTATTTGGTCTTGCTCCTGAAAAAAGGGCTGCAAGAGAAGATAAAGATGAACATGGCTCCAGAAAGAAAAAAAGGAAGAGCAGGCCCAGAAGGAAGAAAAAGGCCGCTCATCCTCCTGTGCAGCAGGGTGAAACACCTTCTACAGAGGGAAGCACAGAAAATATAAACCTCTGAAACCTTCATTAAAGTAAGCCGCAATGGACTTTCTTCCTGTTACTAAAGAAGAGGTAGCTAACAAAGGCTGGAAAGAATTAGATATCGTCATCATAACCGGTGACGCATATGTGGATCATCCGGCCTTTGGCACGACTGTTATAGGCAGGGTCCTTGAAGAGAGGGGTTACAGGGTTGGCATTATATCCATGCCTGACTGGAGAGACCATTCATCTGTAACCCTGTTCGGCAGGCCCAGGCTTTTTTTCGGGGTAACAGGCGGTGCAGTAGATTCAATGCTCTCGAAATATACTGCCTTTAAACGATTCAGGAGTGATGACCCCTACAGACCAGGTAATTCCAACTTTGACCGCCCTGACAGGGCAGTAATTACATACTGTAATCACATAAAGAATAACTTTAAGGATGTGCCTCTTGTTATTGGCGGTATTGAGGCCTCCATGCGCCGTATTGCCCATTTTGATTTCTGGAGTAACAGGGTCAGAAGGTCCATAATAGAGGATGCACGGGCAGATATCCTTGTTTATGGTATGGGTGAGTCTCAGGTTATTGAGATCGCGCGCAGGATTTCAGGAGGGGAAAACCTTGAAGGCATCCCCGGCACTGTGATTCTTTCAAAAGAGGCGCCTCCTGATGCGGTAATTCTCCCTTCAGAAGAAGACTCAATGAGCGACAAAAATAGTTTTCTTGAGTTATACAGGCTTTTTTTCAGAAACCAGCAGACGGTGATGGTTCAGAAGAGCGCAAAGCGGTACATTGTCCATTTTCCGCCGCCCCAAGCAGATACAAATACACTTGATAAGATATTTGCCCTGCCATATATGGATTTGCCTCATCCATCATACATGGAGACTATCCCTGCCTATGAGATGATAAAGAATTCAATAATATCCCACAGGGGCTGCTTTTCAGGGTGTTCTTTCTGTTCGCTTTCCATTCATCAGGGTAAAAGGATTGTAAGCAGGAGCAGAATATCTATAATTAATGAGGTTAAAAAACTAACTGAACGCCCTGATTTTAAAGGACATATTACAGACATAGGCGGGCCGTCAGCCAACATGTATTCATTTGGTTGTGCTGTAAATTACCGGTGCAACAGGGAGAGCTGTCTCTTTCCCTCTATATGCCCGAACATAAGATTCAATACATCAGAATGGATATCACTGCTTGAGGATGCATCCGCTGTAAAAGGGGTAAAAAAGGTTTCAATAGGTTCTGGCATACGGTATGACCTGTTCATGAAAGACCCTGATAGCAGACCTATTCTAAGGAAACTGGTAAGGAATTTTATCAGCGGTCAGCTCAAGATAGCACCTGAACACACCTCTGAAAGGGTATTGAGGGCAATGAGAAAACAACCCCTTTTTAACCTGATGGAATTTGTCAGGCTATTCAGGGAATATACTGAAAATGCTGGTAAAAAACAATATCTGATCCCCTACCTTATGTCATGTCATCCGGGATGTGAATTTAAAGATATGAAAGAGGCAAAAAAGGATATCCAGTCTATTTTTAATTTTGTGCCTGACCAGGTTCAGGCCTTTATCCCCCTTCCCATGACACTGTCCTCTGTAATTTTTTTTACAGGCGTTGACCCCCTTACAGATGAGTCATTTCCTGTGATAAAAGATATAATGGAGCGCAGAAAACAACATAACCTCTTTTTTGAGTAATGTTGGTCATGATTTTTTCATTGCCAATTGCAATTATTATGTTATCTTTAATGTTTTTTTTTAAATGAAACAATAATGATTACACAGGGTCACATAGAAAGATTTATTGATTATTTAAAATCACAGAGGGGATATTCGCAGAATACTGTCAGGAGTTACAGGGCAGATCTGGAACATTTTTTTAACTACTTGAAAAAAAAAGAGAATAGTGGTGAGATTGATCTCAACCTTGTAGATTTTCATGTGATAAGGGCATACCTTGGAGGGCTGTTTAAGGGATATAAAAAGACGACAATATCAAGAAGGTTATCAGCTGTTCGCACATTTTTTTTATTTCTTGAGAAGAATAACCTGAATGATAGTAATCCTGCTGCTGAGATATCCGCCCCAAAACAGGGAAAATATATCCCAGGGTATTTGAATATTGACGATATGTTTATGCTCCTTGATTCACCTGAGCCTTTAACCAGTAATGAGGTAAGAAATCAGGCAATCATGGAGCTGCTTTATTCATGCGGCATAAGGGTGTCAGAGTTAACAGGTTTAAACCTTTCTGATATAGATTTCAAAGAGAGGCTTGTAAGGGTAATAGGGAAGGGGGACAAAGAGAGGATAGTGCCTGTTGGTAAAAAGGCCTTAAGCGCTGTCGAAAAATATGTTGATCAGACGCAGGTGGTCAGGCAAAAGGAAATAAATTCAACTAAATCATTTGTAAATCCCCTGTTTCTTAATAAAAATGGGGGGAGGCTCTCTTCAAGGAGCGTGAGCACTATTATTAAGGATTTTGTCAGGAGATATAATCTTGCGGATAATATAACGCCCCATTCGTTCAGGCACACCTATGCAACCCATCTGCTTGATGGTGGCGCAGACCTGAGATCGGTTCAGGAGCTCCTGGGGCATGCAAGTTTATCGACAACACAGAGATATACCCATGTATCTCTTGATAAATTGATGGAAGTGTACGACAGGGCGCATCCAAGGAAGTAGAGTTGAAAGGTGAAGATATGTCGCAGAATAAAAAGATAAGGGCAACTACCATACTTGCAGTAAGAAAGGATGGAAGGTTTGTAATGGCAGGAGATGGCCAGGTAACTTTAGGTGAAACTATAATGAAGCACAAGGCCAAAAAAGTGCGATATATGTATGATGATACCGTGATAGTCGGGTTTGCAGGGGCTGCAGCAGATGCCTTTAATCTATTTGATAAACTTGAGGGTAAACTTGAGCAGTATAAAGGTCAGCTTACAAGGGCAGCGGTTGAGCTTGCAAAGGACTGGAGAACAGACAAGGTATTAAGAAACCTTGAGGCACTGCTTCTTGCCATGGACAGGGATCATACCCTTATAATCTCAGGGACCGGTGATGTGATAGAACCTGATGATACAGTGGCAAGCATAGGTTCAGGAGCGCCATATGCCCTTGCCGCTGCAAAGGCGCTGGTTAAACATTCCAGCCTGGATGCCCTTGCAATAGCAAAAGAGGCAATGCATATTACCTCTACCATATGTCTTTACACAAATGATATGATTGAGACCCTTGAACTTGATCTGTCAGATGAGAAACTAAATGAAAAATAGGGTTTATTAATGGAAAATTTTATGAAAATGCTTACGCCTGCTGAAATAGTGGCAGAGCTTGATAAATATATTATAGGCCAGGACGAGGCAAAACGTTCTGTTGCCATTGCCTTGAGAAACAGGTGGAGAAGGCAGCAGGTTGCCCCAGAGTTAAAGGATGAGATAGCGCCAAAGAATATTATTATGATCGGCCCAACAGGTGTTGGAAAGACTGAGATCGCAAGACGTCTTGCCACCTTGGCGAGATCTCCCTTTATCAAGGTGGAGGCTACAAAATATACTGAGGTGGGTTATGTGGGCAGGGATGTAGAGTCCATGATCAGGGATCTGACAGAGCTTGCAGTGAACATGGAAAAAAAAGAGGAGCAGGAGATCGTAAAGCTCAAGGCCCAGGAGCTTGCAGAGGAGAGGCTCCTTGATATGCTGCTACCTCCAGGCAGAGAGGTCGCAGATACCCCTGAAAATGATGAAGTGCAGGATGATGATATAGAAAATGAGCCTGTTGAATTAGTAGCTCCTGATACACCTGATATTAGTAATACAAGGGAAAAGCTGAGGCAGATGCTGAAGGATGGCAAGCTGGACAGCCGTTATGTGGAGCTTGAGATATCAAACAGGGCAACCCCAATGAATATTGAGATATTTTCAAGCACCGGTATTGAAGAGCTGGAATTCAATATGAAAGAGATCTTTGGCAACATATTTCAGGGTAAAAACAAAAAAAGAAAGATAAAGGTGACTGAGGCCCTTGATGTACTGTTTCAGGAGGAATCCCAGAAACTCATAGATATGGACAGGGTGGTATCTGAGGCTGTACGAAATACTGAACAGAATGGTATCATATTTCTGGATGAGCTGGATAAGGTGGCAGGCAATGAATCACGGCAGGGGCCTGATGTCTCAAGGGAGGGTGTGCAGCGTGATCTCCTGCCCATTGTTGAAGGATCTACTGTTATTACAAAATACGGCATGGTCAAGACAGATCATATCCTCTTTATCGCTGCAGGGGCATTTAATGTGAGTAAACCATCTGACCTGCTGCCAGAGCTTCAGGGCAGGTTCCCCATAAGGGTTGAGCTTGAATCCCTGGAGGTGGAGGATTTTATCAGAATACTTACAGAACCCAAAAATGCCCTTATTACACAGTATATGGCTTTACTGGATACTGAAGGTGTTGAGCTCGTATTTGAGGATTCAGCCATAGAGGAGATTGCCTCTATTTCGGCTACTGTGAATGAACAGATGGAAAATATAGGCGCAAGAAGGCTGCATACGGTTTTGGAAAAACTACTTGATGAGATATCCTTTGATGCGCCTGACCTTGAGATAAAAAAGGTTGTTATTGACAGCAATTATGTAAGGGAGAAACTTACTGATATACTGGAGGATGAGAATCTTAGCAGGTATATTTTATAAGCTTTCAGCCATCAGCAGTCAGCTTTCAGCTAAAGGCTTTAAAAAAGTTTTGGCTGACCGCTGATAGCTGATTGCTGATAGCTCTATAAAAATAACGTGGGTGAATTGATAATTTAAATAAATAGCAAAATAGTTGAGTTACATTATGAGTGAACAGACACCAAATACAGCAAGTGTTCTTATTGAGGCATTGCCATACATTCAGAAATTCAGCAATGAGACCATAGTGGTAAAATATGGCGGCCATGCAATGGTGGATGAGAACCTTAAAAAAAGCTTTGCCCTTGATATTATACTCATGAAATATGTTGGCCTTAATCCGGTTGTAGTTCATGGCGGGGGCCCACAGATAGGAAGCCTTTTAAAAAGCCTCTCAATAGAATCCCAGTTTGTTGACGGCATGAGGGTGACAGATAAAGAGACCATGGATGTGGTTGAGATGGTGCTAGTAGGCAAGGTTAACAAGGAGATAGTCTCACTTATCAACCAGAACGGAGGCCAGTCTGTTGGCCTATCAGGAAAGGATGGCCAGCTCCTTATTGCAAGCAAGATGAAGTATATAAAGGATAAGGGCAATAGTGAGCCGCCAGAGATAATAGATATAGGCATGGTAGGCCAGGTGGAGAAGGTAAATAACCGTGTGTTAATGAGTCTTATAGATAACCAGTTTATCCCTGTAATTGCGCCTGTAGGAGTCGGAGAGGGTGGTGAGACATACAATATCAATGCGGATCTGGTCGCTGGCAGCATTGCCGCATCACTCAAGGCCAGGAAACTGATGCTCTTAACGGATACTGCCGGTGTGCTTGATAAGAATGGTGAACTCATATCAAGTATAAAGGTCGATGAGGCTGACCGTTTGATAAAGGACGGGACAATAAAGGGCGGTATGATGCCAAAGATCAACTGCTGCCTGGATGCGCTGGCAAATGGCGTGGACAAGGCACACATTATTGATGGACGAAAGGAACATGCAATCCTGCTTGAGATATTTACAAAAGGCGGCATAGGAACAGAGATATTTAAGTAGTTAATACCGGAGATATAAAAGAAATGACAGAAACCAGATCAGATATCCAGCAACAGGCCGATAAATATATGTTTCAGACATACGGCCGATTTCCCATTACACTTGTCAAGGGTGAAGGGTGCCATGTATGGGATGAAACCGGAAAAGAATATATAGATTTTGTTGGCGGCATAGCTGTATGCGCACTTGGTCACAGCTCCCCCATTGTCACAAAGGCACTAATCGAACAGTCAAAGGAACTGGTGCATGTCTCAAACCTCTATTATACAGTGCCCCAGGTAAGGCTCGCAAAGCTCCTTGTTGAAAACTCATTTGCGGACAGAGCATTCTTTTGTAACAGCGGTGCAGAGGCCAATGAGGCAGCAATAAAGCTTGCAAGACGTTATTCATATGAAAAATATGGTGCAGGGCGAAACACCATAATATCCATGAAAAACTCATTTCATGGCAGGACAATGGCCACCATGTCTGCAACAGGGCAGGACAAGATAAAGAAGGGTTTTGACCCCTTCCTTGCAGGTTTTAAATTTGTCCCTTTTAATGATGTATCCGCTATTGAAACGGCTATTGATGAAACCATCTGCGCTGTAATGCTTGAGCCTGTACAGGGTGAAGGAGGTGTTATCATCGCTGATCATGAATATCTGAAAAAGGTAAGGGAGATGTGCGACAAAAAAAATATCCTCCTGATATTTGACGAGGTTCAGGCAGGAGTGGGTCGAACAGGAAGGCTTTTTGCCTATGAAAATTTTAATGTTGCACCTGATATAATGACGCTAGCAAAGGCACTTGGAAATGGCCTCCCTATCGGTGCTATGCTTGCAAGAGAAGAATTGAGCAGTGTATTCGGGCCAGGGAGCCATGCAACAACCTTTGGAGGCACACCCCTTGTTACAGCAGTGGCAGAGGCTGTAATAAACACAATTATCAATGATGGGATACTTGAAAAATGCAGGGAAACAGGCAGGTATTTCAGGGAAAAGCTTGGCCTGCTTAAAGATAAATATAGTTTTATAAAGGATATCCGCGGCATCGGTCTTATCAATGGGCTTGAAATGGATATACCCGGTGCTCCAATAGTTACAGAGTGTATTAATAGAGGTTTTCTTATAAACTGCTCTCAGGAGAAGATATTAAGGTTTGTTCCACCACTTATAATTTCAAAGGATGAAGTGGATTTGCTTGTTATAAACCTGGATGATATCTTCGGGAAGTGCTAAATGAAAAAAGATCTATTATCAATCAGTGATTTAAGCCGGGATGATATTCTAAACCTTATTGACAGGGCCATCGAGTTTAAATCAAAAGGCAGGAAAATAAATCGGTCTCTTGAAGGTTATACCCTTGGCCTTATTTTTGAAAAGGCATCAACCAGGACGCGTGTATCCTTTGAAGTGGCAATGTTCAGACTCGGTGGGCAGACCCTGTTTTTAAACAGGGCAGATACCCAGTTATCACGGGATGAGAATATCCATGATACTGCAAAGGTGTTATCCAGATATCTTGATGCGGTTGCCATTAGAACCTATTCCCAGAAACTGATTGAGGATATGGCAAAGCATGCTGATATACCTGTAATCAACGCCCTTTCAGACCTCTATCACCCATGTCAGGTATTAAGCGATCTTATGACCGTAAAGGAGAAAAAGGGTACAGTGGAAAAGATCAGGATAGCCTGGATCGGCGATGGAAATAATGTTGCCCATTCATGGATACATGCAGCCCAGATACTTGGGTTTGAACTTGTGCTCGCCTGTCCTCCGGGTTATAAACCATCACCTGAAGTATTGAGAGGTAGCGGCAATAATATCAGGGTAATAGAGGACCCGTACGAGGCGGTAAAGGGTAGCTCGGTTATAAATACTGACGTATGGGTAAGTATGGGCCAGGAAAAAGATCGCGTAAAAAGGATTGCCGATTTTAAAGGATATCAGCTTGATACCAGACTGATAGCTGCTGCGAACAAGGATGTTGTTGTCATGCACTGCCTGCCCGCGCACAGGGAAGAGGAGATAACTGGGGAGGTGCTTGACGGGCCGAAATCCATTGTATTTGACCAGGCAGAAAACAAGCTCCATCTGCATCAGGCATTGCTGGAAAAGTTAATATTAAGAAAAATAAATAATGGAGAAACATCGTGAAAGAAAAAATAAAAAAGATAGTTCTTGCCTATTCAGGCGGTCTTGACACATCAGTAATACTTACATGGCTGAAGGAAACCTATGATTGCCCGGTAGTGGCATATGCGGCTGACGTTGGTCAGGGTGATGAGGTAACAGGTATCAGGGAAAAGGCTGTTAAAACAGGCGCGGATGAGGTCATTATTGAAGACCTGCGCGAAGAGTTTGTTAAGGATTATGTCTGGCCTGCCATACGGGCAAATGCTGTTTATGAATCGGGCTATCTGCTTGGCACATCGCTCGCAAGGCCCCTTATCGCCTTAAGACAGGTTGAAATCGCCAGACAAACAGGGGCAGATGCTGTAAGTCACGGCTCCACTGGCAAGGGAAATGATCAGGTCAGGTTTGAACTTGCATATATGGCCCTTGAACCCGGGCTTAAGATCATTGCGCCATGGAAAATATGGAGCTTTAAGGGCAGGGAAGATTTGATCAAATATGCAAAGGAGAGGAATATCCCTGTACCTGTAACAAAGGCAAAACCATATTCAAGTGACAGGAACCTCCTTCATATAAGTTTTGAAGGTGGTATTTTAGAGGACACATGGGCAGAGGCAGATGAAAAGATGTTTACACTATCTGTCTCACCTGAAAAGGCCCCTGACAAAGCAACCTATGTTGAGATAGATTTTGAACAGGGTAATCCAACCAGGGTGGATGGTAAAGCTATGAGCCCTGCCTCCATACTGGCGCACCTTAATACCTTAGGTGGAATGAATGGCGTGGGAAGGGTTGATATTGTTGAAAACCGATATGTTGGGATGAAATCAAGAGGTGTGTATGAGACACCTGGCGGAACCATATTAAGGGTTGCACATCAGGCCGTAGAGTCTATAACAATGGACAGGGAGGTTATGCACATACGTGATGGTCTTATCCCCAGATATGCGGACATGATATACAACGGCTACTGGTTTTCACCTGAAAGGGAAATGCTTCAGTCACTTATTGACAAGAGCCAGGAGAATGTTACCGGCACAGCGCGTATCAAGCTGTATAAGGGTAACTGCATAACCGTGGGAAGAAAGTCAGAGCAGTCTCTCTTTAACCCTGAATATGCCACATTTGAAGGAGAGGATGTGTATAATCAGGCGGATGCAGGGGGATTTATCAGGCTGAATGCGTTAAGGCTGAAGATTGCAACTATCATGAAAAGAAAGTAACTTAAAAGGGTAGCTCAAGATGACTAAAAAGGTATGGGGAGGCAGGTTTACAGAGGATATCAATGAGGCAGTTGATTCCTTTCACTCCTCTCTGAGTTTTGATAAAAGGCTCTTTAGCCAGGATATAGATGGGTCAACAGCACACTGCCGCATGCTTTCAAAAAAGGGGATTATCCCTGAGGATGAGGCATCTGAAATTATAAATGCCCTTGCAGAGATCAAAAGAGAGATAGCAAGGGGTGAATTTTCAAAAGGGGATGATTACGAGGATATCCATACCCTGGTAGAAAAGGCCCTCATAGGAAAGGTGGGGCAGAAGGGCGAAAAGGTACATACAGGCAGAAGCAGAAATGACCAGGTAGCCCTTGATGCAAGGCTTTATGTAAGGGATGCCATTGAAAGGGATATAAATCTCATTAAAGAGCTCCAGAGATCCCTGGTGAACCTTGCAGTAAAAAACATCGCTGTACTGATGCCCGGATATACCCATCTGCAGCCAGCCCAGCCAGTGCTGCTCGCGCACCATCTTCTGGCATATTTTGAGATGCTAAAGAGGGATTGCGCCCGTTTTACTGACTGCAAAAAAAGGGTAAATGTAATGCCTCTGGGCAGCGCAGCCCTGGCCGGAACAACATTTGACCTTGACCGCAGCATGGTTGCTGATGAGCTTGGTTTTGACACCATATCCGATAACAGCATGGATGCTGTAAGTGACCGGGATTTTGTTCTTGAATATCTCTTTTCAGCATCAGTGCTTATGATGCATTTAAGCCGACTGAGTGAAGAGATAGTTTTATGGTCAACAAGGGAGTTCGGTTTTGTGATCCTGCCTGATGCATTCTGCACAGGCAGCAGCATAATGCCCCAGAAGAAAAACCCTGATGTGCTTGAACTTGTGAGGGGAAAGACAGGCAGGGTATATGGAAACCTTATGGGTTTGCTAACCACCATGAAAGGGCTCCCCCTTACCTATAACAAGGACATGCAGGAAGATAAAGAGGGTCTCTTTGATACAGTTGATACAATTGAACAGTGCTTAATGGTGTTAAGCATGCTTGTAAGTGAGATGCGATTCAACAGCGAGAAGATGTTAAACGCAACTGAGGAGGGTCATCTCATGGCCACTGACCTTGCTGATTATCTTGTCAATAAAGGCATGACCTTCAGGAATGCCCATGAGATAGTGGGCAAGGTTGTACTTTTCGCCATAGATAAAAAACGCACCCTGAAACAGCTTACGCTTCAGGAGCTTCAGGGCTTTTCTAGGCAGATAGAGGATGATGTTTATAAATGGCTTGAACCTGCTTCAGCCGTAACAAGAAGAAACCTTCACGGCGGGACAGGCACTGATGCAGTAAAAAAGAGCCTTGAAAGGGCAAAAAAGGAGATGGCATCTTGAAAACCATTGCAGTTATTTTACTGATACTTATTCTATGTGCATCATCTTTTACCGGATGCGGGAAAAAGAGCTCCCCAGTCTATCGTGAAACAGTTAAAATAAACAACCTTAAAGGAATTATCTGATTATGCATTTTTTTGAATATAAAAACAGGGAACTCTACTGTGAGGATGTAAGGATATCTGATATAGCAAAAGATGTTAAAACACCCTTTTATCTTTATTCACATGCAACGCTTGAAAGGCATTTCAGGGCATTTAATGATGCATTTAACGGGATTGATCATATCACCTGTTTTTCCATGAAATCAAATTCAAACATGGCTATATTGAAGCTTTTTTCAAATGCGGGAGGCGGGGTAGATATAGTTTCAGGCGGAGAGCTGTATCGCGCAATCAATGCAGGGGTTAGCCCTGAAAAGATCGTTTACTCAGGCGTTGGAAAAACAGCAGAAGAGATGGAGTATGCATTAACATCAGGTATTCTCATGTTCAATTCCGAATCTCCTCAGGAGATAGAAAAACTTGATGAGGTAGCAGGCAGGCTGAATAAAAAGGCAAAGATAGCAATAAGGGTTAATCCTGATGTTGACCCCCAGACACACCCGTATATTTCAACCGGTCTGAAAGAGAACAAGTTCGGTATCGATATTAACAGCTCATATGATGAATACCTCAGGGCAAACAGGATGACCAACCTTGAGGTAGCAGGGGTATCATGTCATATAGGGTCGCAGCTTACAAAGGTCAGCCCGTTTGTTGATGCCCTTAAAAAACTTAAAGACCTTATCATGAGACTTACCGAATCAGGGATAAATATCAGGTATCTTGACCTTGGCGGAGGGCTTGGCATCACATATAATGATGAAAAACCTCCTATGCCTCATGAATATGCATCTGCACTGAAGGAGACAATTGGGGATATGAATCTTACCCTTATCCTTGAACCGGGCAGGGTGATAGTGGGTAACTCAGGCATACTGGTTGCAAAGGTTCTCTATACCAAGAAAAATCAGGAAAAGAATTTTTCCGTGGTGGATGCCGCCATGAACGATCTTGCCAGGCCCAGCCTTTACGGGTCGTATCATGGGATAAGACCGGTAAAGATCGATTCGGAAGAGATAATCAGCATGGATATTGTGGGGCCGATCTGTGAGTCAGGTGATTTCCTGGCAAAAAACAGGGAGATACCAGCACTGAAACAGGGTGATCTCATAGCGGTCATGAGCGCCGGCGCATATGGCTTCAGCATGTCATCATCATATAATTCAAGGCCGAAGGTGGCAGAGATAATGGTAAAGGGTGACACCTATTACACGGTCAGGGAAAGGGAAACCTATGAGGACCTGATAAGGGGTGAAACTATACCTGATTTTTTAAAATGATCAATATTGGTAGAGACGGGTTTTAAAACCATCTTTTCTGAACAAAAATTGATTTCGTAGGGTCGGGTTTTACACCCGACCGATTGGCATGAAGAAATTATTGGCCAGGGAAATATATTGAAATGGAAAAAATAGAATTCTATAAGATGAGCGGAACCGGTAATGACTTTATCCTGATAGATAACAGGGATGAAAAGGTGCCTGATAAGGAGATGCGTCACATTGCTCAAAGGGCATGCAGGCGGCGTGACTCGGTCGGCGCGGATGGTATGATATATATCATTAATTCGGATAAGTATGATTTCAAGTGGAGATTTTTTAACTCTGATGGAAGCGAGGCGGAGATGTGCGGAAATGGAAGCAGATGTGCTGCCCGTTTTGCAATTCTTAATGGCATAGCTGGTGAACACATGACATTTGAAACCATTGCAGGGCTAGTATCCGCAGATGTATCTGGCAGAAGTGTGAAGGTGCTTATGCCCACACCAAAGGGGCTTAAGAAAGATATTAATATACCACTAGAAGAGGGCTGGGAGGCAATAGGTTTTGTTAACACCGGAGTCCCACATGTGGTTGTACATGTTAAAGAAATAAAGAACACACCTGTTTTTAAGCAGGGACGAGTAATAAGGTATCATCAGATGTTCCAGCCTTCCGGTACAAATGCCAACTTTATGAGTTTAAAGGCTAAAGATCATATTTATGTCCGCACATATGAGAGAGGAGTAGAAAACGAAACGCTTGCGTGTGGTACAGGCTCTATCGCTTCATCCCTTATCGCAAACGTCAGAGGGCTGGTTAACTCCCCTGTTACAGTTACAACAAGCGGAGGTGAAGAGCTGAAAGTTCACTTTGAAAAAAAAGGCACGGACTTCAGTCGCGTATGGCTTGAAGGCGGTACCTCAATAATATATAAAGGCGAATTACACGAAGAGGCGCTTTAGAATAGCTGTGAGAAATCAGCTTTCAGAATTCAGCCGGAGAAAGTGACTTTTATTAACTGAGAAAGTAAAAGTTAAAAAGGAGATAAAATGTTTCAGGGATCCATTGTAGCACTGGTCACACCGTTTAAAAATGGAAAGGTTGATGAAGAGGGCTATCGCGCGCTTATAGAAGAACAGATAGAGCAGGGTACAAGTGCCATAGTGCCTTGCGGCACAACAGGTGAATCTGCTACATTAAGCATTGAAGAGCATAACAGGGTGATTGATATAGCGATCAAGGCTGTAAACAAGCGCGTGCCTGTTATAGCTGGTACAGGCGGTAACAGCACAAGCGAGGCAATAGAACTTACCATGCATGCTAAAAAGGCAGGCGCGGATGCCACACTACAGGTAACTCCATACTACAATAAGCCAGGGCAGGAAGGCATGTACAGACACTTCAAGGCTATTGCAGATGCCGTGCCTCTTCCTCAGGTACTCTACAATGTGCCTGGCAGGACAGGTGTTAATCTTATGCCTGAAACAGTTGCAAGGCTTGCTGAAATAGCAGAGGTAGTTGCAATTAAAGAGGCATCAGGTAACCTTGCACAGATGACAGAAATAATGACACTTGCTGGGGATAAGATTACGCTTCTTTCAGGGGATGATAATCTTATAGTTCCTGTGCTGTCAATAGGAGGGAAAGGCGTTATATCTGTTATTGCAAATGTTGTTCCAAAGGATACTGCAAATGTTGTAAGTACATGGCTTAATGGTGATATAGAAAAATCAAGAAAGTTATTCCTGAAACTCTATCCTCTGTGCCAGGCCATGTTTTATGAGACAAACCCGATCCCTGTTAAGACATCCCTTGCACTGATGGGTAAGATGAGTGGTGAAATGAGGTTACCCCTTTCGCCGATGTCCGATGCAAATTTAGCCAGGCTTAAAAAGGCATTAAAGGATTACTGGCTTATAAAATAGAGGTTCAGGGTTTAAGGTTTACGGGTTGGCGTATTACTGACCTTTATGTTTTAGCTGAATGCTGAAAATTTCCCCCAAAAAAAAAGATTTTTGGGGGAATAATAATGAGGTAAAAATGGTAAACATAATTGTGGCTGGCGCTGCCGGGCGCATGGGAATAAGGATTATAAATATAATAAATGAAATAGAAGGTGTGAGGCTTGCAGGCGCGTTTGAACACCCTGATAACCCGATGACAGGGCAGGATGCAGGTCAGACAGCAGGTATTGGCATTAAAGGTGTAAAAATCAGCAACTCTCTTATGGATATAGTTGCTTCAGGGGATGTGATTATAGATTTTACCATCCCTGCCGCTACCATGAGCAATGTTAAAAATGCCGCTGCCTCTGGCAAGGCAATAGTAATAGGTACAACAGGGATAACAGATGAACAGATAAAGGAGATAAAAAGTTACTCAAAAAAAATCCCTGTAATACTTGCGCCCAACATGAGTGTTGGTGTTAATGTGATGTTTAAAATTGCTGCTGAGATGGCAAAAATACTTGGCAGTGATTATGATTTAGAGATAATAGAGGCGCATCACAGGTTGAAAAAGGATGCCCCGAGCGGAACAGCAATAGGTCTTGCAAAAAAACTTGCAGAGGCAACAGGGCGTGACCTTTTAAAAACAGCGGTATACTCAAGGCATGGTATGATAGGTCAGAGAACAGATGAAGAGATAGGGATCCAGACAGTGAGGGCAGGGGATATCACAGGTGATCATACTGTGCTTTTTGGAGGTATTGGTGAACGGCTTGAACTTATACACAGGGCACATAACAGGGATAATTTTGCCAAAGGCGCTGTAAGGGCCGCAAAGTGGATTGTTAACAGAGAACCGGGGCTCTATGATATGCAAGATGTCCTGGGATTGAAGTAAAGATATGAAAACTGTTTATATAGGAATCGGCAGCAATCTGGGTGACCCCTATGAAAACTGCATAAAGGCGATTGAGGCCATAAAAAAGGATCATTTTACCGGGATCAGGGCATTGTCTCCATTTTACAAGACGCAGCCTGTCGGTATAGAAGGTGATAACTGGTTTATAAATGCGGTGCTTTGTATTAATACCGGCCTTTCCGCTACAGAAATTATACAGATGCTGCTTGATGTGGAAAATAGAATGGGAAGGGTCAGGACAGGTGTGAGGTGGGAATCACGTATTATTGACCTTGATGTACTCCTGATAGGCAGCGAGATAATAAATGATAAAAACCTGATTGTACCCCATCCACGCATGCATTTGCGAAGGTTCGTGATGGCCCCTATGGTTGATATAGCGCCTGATCTTATACACCCCGTTTTAAAGAAGAGTATGAGGGATATCCTGAATGAGATACCTGAAACTGATCAGGCGATAAAGCTTATGGTGAAAAACTAATGGTACGCCTTCTTATTTATATAGTCCTTCTGTATGTCATTTACGGCCTTGTAAAAAGGCTGTTGCTTTCAGGCCCTAAAGAGAAACGCAAGTCAGATCCTTCCGCCATGATCAGCGAGATGGTGCAGGACCCTTACTGCAAAACCTATATCCCTAAGCACGAGGCATACAGGGCAATATTGGGGGGTAATGAGATACTCTTCTGCAGTAAAGAGTGTGCTGAAAAATATAAAGATAAACTGAAAAATTAAATTTTATAACAATATAGTTGGTTCTGGAGGGACAAATGAAATTTTTTATTGATACCGCAAATATTGATGAGATCAAAAAGGCAAATGAACTTGGTCTGCTTGACGGTGTAACGACAAATCCTTCACTTGTAGCAAAGGAGGGGAGGGAGTTTAAAGAACTTATTAAAGAAATATGCAATATTGTCGATGGACCTGTTAGCGCAGAGGTATTAAGCCTTGAGACGAACGGGATGGTTTCTGAGGCAAGGGAACTGGCAAAGATTGCAAATAATATAGTCATCAAGATCCCGCTTGTTAAAGAAGGGCTCAAGGCAGTAAAGATACTTTCAGGCGAAGGCATAAAAACAAATGTAACCCTCTGTTTTTCGGCTGTGCAGGCCCTTATGGCGGCAAAGGCAGGGGCAGATTACATTAGCCCGTTTGTGGGCAGGCTTGATGACATAGGCCAGATAGGAATGGAGCTTGTGGAACAGATAACAACCATCTACGAGGCATACGGGTATGAAACAGAGATTATAGTAGCAAGCATCAGAAACCCGATCCATGTCCTGGATGCAGCTCTCATGGGGGCTGATATAGCTACAATACCCTATAAGGTGATGGAACAGCTTATAAAACATCCCCTTACTGATATAGGGATCACCAATTTTATGGCTGACTGGAAAAAGGCAAAATAGGATTGCAGGTGTGTAGTATGCTTTCTCTGTTATCAGGAAAAGTAAACCTGAATGAATCAAATATTGGCATGTATGTCCATACGCATTCTATTACAGGCATGATTATAACACTAAATATTTTTTTGCTTTGCCTCATATATACCGCTTTTATTCCTTGTGCAGCATTGGCTGATATCTACAAATACAAGGATAAAAACGGTGTAATGCATTTTACAAATATAAGGTCTGATATCCGTTATACCCTGTACATTAAGGAGGCAAGAGAAAACCCTGATGCATTTATAACCAAATATGATGTAATCATTGAAGCGGCATCAGAAAAATTCAGTATGGAACCATCTCTTGTAAAGGCGGTTATCAAGGCTGAATCGGGTTTTGATCATACTGCCGTATCATCCAAAGGTGCTCAGGGGCTGATGCAGCTAATGCCGGGTACAGCAGAAGATATGGAGGTTGATGACCCCTATAACCCGGAAAAGAATATTTTTGGTGGAACAAAGTACCTTAGCAAGATGATGGAGAGATATAAAAATGATGTCAGGCTGGCGCTTGCAGCATACAATGCAGGACCTGAAAAGGTTGATAAATATAAGGATGTACCGCCTTTTAATGAAACAAAGGCCTTCATTGAAAGGGTCATGAAATATTATGACCAGTATCTTGCAGCCAAATAAGAATGCCTGCTGAAATATTTAGTATTTATTATTATAAACCCTCTATTTTCAGTTGACAAAAAGAATAAAAACACTAAAATGGGCGAACAATTTGCGGGAATAGCTCAGTGGTAGAGCCTCACGTTGCCAACGTGATTGTCGCGGGTTCAAGTCCCGTTTCCCGCTCCACCTAAACAATAAAAGGTTAATCCCGCGTGAGCGTGATTAACCTTAAAAATTTTAGGCGGCATAGCCAAGTGGCTAAGGCAGCGGTCTGCAAAACCGTTATTCCCCAGTTCAAATCTGGGTGCCGCCTCCAGTATTTGAAAAGGGATTAATCTAAAGCAGGTTAATCCCTTTTTCTATCCAATATTAAAAAAGGTTTACAATAAGAGCGGGTCAGAGAAGATCAACGATAAGGTATTTAAGATATAGATTAAGCTGAAAGCTATATCCTGGTTGACCTTCTTTCCGGATGGACATTTTTTAAATTCTTATGGACTTTCTGCTTGCGTGCTTGTTATATAGATATCCCGCTCGACTTACTATTAAGGATGAAAGGAGTTATTATGCTTAAGGAATCTGAACGTACAAAAGATTTTTATATAAAAAATTATAATTCAGGAAGGTGTTTATGTGGTGACTATAAACCCACAGGATTATCATTTTGTAGGGATTGTTTTAAATCACTCCCTGACGAGATCAAGGATGGGCTTAAGGTTGAGATTGAGAAAGAAGAATACAGGTTTTCCTGGAACAAGGCATATGAACATTTTATAAATATTGGAAGGGTAGGTATCGATA
>JAAZBV010000002.1 GCA_012513605.1 Desulfatiglans sp.
ATAAAGATTGTCAATGAATCAAGAGAAGCTGAACGAAGTCATCAACGGAGGAAGCATCGACGAAGAAAAGACCGCCCCTTTTACCAGGACTCGTGCTATGCAACATCTTAACCGGAAATTACTGATTGTATTTTAGCAGTGTACACGATGTGGATGAGGTTAGAACATGAAAATCAAGGTAACCAATAAAGAAGAGCTGATTAAACGTATTATAGAACAGCAGGAGCAGTTTGCTTTTTATGGCGTTACAAATATCGGGCTTCTTAGGTCATTTGTACGAGGCGAGCAGACTACATTGAGCGATATCGATATCCTCATAGAATTTGCGCCTGAAAAACATACCTTTGATAATTTTATGGACGTTTCTTTCCTCCTCGAAGATATTTTAGGCCGAAAAATAGATGTCGTTACACCGGAAGGTCTCAGTCCGCACATAGGTCCCCATATTTTAAAGGAGGTAGAGCTTGTCCCTATCGTCGCTTGAGTATATCAGACATATGCTTGACGAAATCGATTACATCATGAGCAGGGTTTCAGATATAAATTACGATAAACAAGCTGCCTGATCTCCGAGTAAAACTTAATAATCTGCTCAATAAAGTCCAATAACCCCTACAACCATCATAGTCCAATACCAGAAAAAGATTGGTTGATGTGTGTGCTGTGCGGCAGAAGGACGCGGAGCGTCAGATAAGATGTTCCCACGGTGACCGTGGAGAACAAGATTTCTTAGGCCGGTATTTATAGTATTACCGTGATCTGTGAAGCTGGGAATTTGTACCAGTTAAAACAAAAATATTTTAATATTTAATTATTTATAATAGTATCATAGATAATGTTGTTCATTTAATTAGGAGAGCAACATGACACAGTTTATTGCTGAATCATCTATTAAAAACGGTCGGATCATATTAAATAAGATCCCATTAAAGGAAAATACAAAGGTTAAAATTGTTTTAATACCAAAGGTCGATTTACCCTCCATGTCTTTTTCAAAGAGCCGTAAATTAACAAAAGGAATTAAAGGCAATCTCTCAGATGATATTATTGCTGAAAGAGAGAGATAATGAACCTGTAGAACCTCTACCTTGAGTCCCTTCAGTTAGCTGTGGCTATCACGGCGCACAATCTTTTCCCTGTTGATGTATTTGTAACATCTGATACAAAATTACTAAATATCGCCGAAAAATACTTTAGGACTTTTAATCCTGAATAAGTTTCAGAGATAAGAAGGGCCTTACTTAAAAGTGCTTTATCCGGTTCTCATGAAGAACGCGGGGAGCTTGAAAAAGTAGGGGCGAAAAATTTTTCGCCCCTACGGTTTATCTGGTTCCTACGATCTTGGGAACAAGATAACACCTTCATTCACAATTAAGTATATTATTATGTTATTTTTGTTCCGCAGTGAGGGCAGAAAGCGGCAAGAGATTTTATTGAGGTGCCGCATTGAGTGCAGGTACTTATTACACCGATTTGAGATTCAAAGACAGGCGCTGCGGCTTTTGGTCTGCTATAGGTTACTTTTTCCTTGGCTTTTCCTGTTATCGTAACTTTATCATAAATGGCGTGGTTATTAATGGTGCTGTTATTTTTTGTTTGATTTGCTTTTTTCAGAAGGCCCTGAGGATGCATGACATCGATGTGATTATAATTATTTATTTTGTTAATCATGGCATCCTCCTCAGAAAATGGAGAATTTATTGAAATTTAATTTATTAAAATTCTAATACTATTTTTTAGAATATTCAATTGGATTTTTTATCTGGTCCGCACGGACTGTGGGTAACGAGAAAAAGTAGGGGCGAAAAATTTTTCGCCCCTACGGTTTATTAAGTAGCTGACTTCTTGTAAAATCCAGTGTTTCCTGCGAAAGTGGCGGGGTTGCTGAATGATGCGATGCAACATCTGCCCCCATGCGGTTTGCCAGTTCCATGGTTGCTTTAATATCCCAGCCAAGGGTGAAGCCGAACAGGATTCCGGCAGAGCATGCGTCACCTGCTCCTACAGGATGAGCTTCACCTTTAACCTTTCCTGACCGTGTTATGACAAATTCTCCATCCCGTTTTAGTACAAGGGTGCCCTGATCACCGCGTGTTACAATAACCACCTGCGCTTTAAACCGTGCAAGCAGCATCCCCATTCTATGTTTTATCCCTTCAGGGGAGTTATCTGATGTACAGGTTAAACCCAGTATATCCAGCATTATATTCAGTTCCCCATTATTTGCCTTTATGATTGTTGCTGCATTACAACTGTACTCAATTATTTCAGGTGAATAACATTTTTCTCCTGTAAGGGTGTTTTGCCTGAGATTTATATCATAAAGACATATTGCATGTTGTGGAAGAAACCCAAGAAAATGCCTGATGGTATTGCGGGATGTCTCATTTCTCTGTGCCAGGCTTCCAAAACATACTGCCGAACACCGTTCTGCAAGTTCTCTTAGCCCCGGGCTGTTTGGGATATAATCCCATGCAGTGTCAGCCTCTATCTGGTATCCTGGTTCACTGTTTCGCATAAAAACAGAAACAAGACCTGTCTTATGTTGATGATCCTTTTCTATATAAGCAGTCGATATCTTCTTTTTATTAAGTGTGTCAATGATCCTGTTGCCTCTTGTGTCAGTACCTATTGAACTCACAATATACCCCTTGCCAATACCCATCTGGCTGGCAAGCTGATGTGCATGAAAGGCAAAATTAAAAGGAGCTCCACCCAGAGTCTCTGTTTTGTCCTCAAATAGATCATAGAGGACTTCGCCGATACCTATGAAGGTTATATGATCTTTTTCTGATACAACTGATTTCATTCCAATACTCGCTAATGTAAAATCATATTTGCTATAAATGACAACTTATTGTCAATAGAAAGTACTATACAATTCAATATAATCTCTGATTTATCATCATGATATGAGCTACATATATTTACTGATTATGTATTGAAATCAAAGAGATAAATATTTCAGCAGACTTTCAGGTTTAATTTTCACTTTTCCTGACCCAAAATCGAAAAGTTGTATTGACAATTTCTTCATTGAATATGTAGTATCAGCCTCTCTATAGGAGCGGAGATGACTGAAAGCCATAATAAACAAGCCGGAAGAAATGCGGATGCAGAATCCCGCAAGACCAAGCATCGTCAGGTTTTTGAATATGTGCTGGCCGATATTGAGTCCGGGAGGCTCAAAGAGGGTGACCGCCTTCCATCAGAGGCAGAACTGGTAATTCAGTTCGGGGCATCGCGCCCTACTGTCGCCCGTGCGTTGCATGACCTGCAGAATATGGGGCTTGTTGAGCGGAAGGTCGGATCAGGCACCTATGTACACAAAACTCATGAGCAGGTTAGATCATGGCGTTTCGGACTATTGATACCCGGCCTTGGCACCACTGAGATATTTGAACCTATCTGTGGCCAGATTGCGCGTCTTGCACAGAAAAATCATCATACACTTCTATGGGGCGATTTTGGTGAAAAACAGGGTAACCCTGATCCTTTGCTGATTGAACAGGTATGTGAAAGCTATATAAGACAGTCGGTTGCGGGTGTATTCTTTGCTCCCTTGGAATTGAGTGAAGATAAAGATCGGATTAACCGGTCTGTCATATCCTCCATGAAATCGGCAGGCATACCCATTGTTCTGCTTGACCGTGATATAGTGCCTTTTCCACAAAGGAGCGGCCTTGACTTGGTGGGTATTGATAATCGTCTTGCAGGGTTTCTTATTACAAATCACCTTATCAGTCTGGGATGCAAAAGGATCGACTTTCTTGCAAGACCAGGCTCTGCGCCTACTGTGAGCCTGCGTATATCTGGATATCGTGAGGCGCTTATCAACAGCGGAGTAATACCCTCAAACGAATGGGTTCACAGCGGTGATCCTGCAGATCATAATTTTATTAAGGGTGTTATCAAGGATGGTGCAACAGCAATTGTGTGTGCAAATGACCTTACCGCCGCAAACCTGATGAAAACGCTTGATGCGCTTGATTATGCTGTACCGCAAAAAATCCGAGTGGCAGGCTTTGATGATGTGAGGTATGCGGAGTTGCTGAGCCCAGCCCTTACCACCATTCACCAGCCATGCACGGATATAGGAACCATTGCCATGCAGGTGATGCTTGAACGTATAGAAAATCCCATGCTTCCCCCACGTGATATACTGGTTAACCCTGCTCTTATTATAAGAAAATCATGTGGTGCTTAAGAAATATTCTGAAATAATCAGCGGCAGCCCTAACATGATAGTTATTGAATATACCTGGATAGATGAAGTAAAAAACATTTAAACACCTTTATAAATAAGGTAACAGAAGATAGTCATAAGGAATCACATAAGTGAAAAAAGCCCTTGAACTGCTTGCGCCTGCCGGTACCGCTGAAATAGGTAAGGCAGCCATTGACCACGGCGCTGATGCGGTTTATATCGGTGCACCAAAATTCAGCGCTAGGGCACAGGCAGGTAACAGCATTGATGATATTACCGGGCTGGTTCAGCATGCCCAACTGTTTAATGCAAAGGTCTATGTTGCACTGAATACAATCCTGACAGATGCTGAGATAGAGCAGGCTTTGGCACTGATTGGGTCACTCTATGAAGCAGGTATTGACGGCCTGATCATTCAGGATGTGGGGCTGCTTGAACTTGATCTTCCGCCTGTTCCACTGATCGCAAGTACCCAGATGCACAATACCACGTTTGAAAAGGTGAAATTTCTTGAAGAGGTAGGTTTCAAAAGGGTGATACTTGCAAGGGAGCTTTCATTAAATGAGATCAGGGCAATCAGAGACAGCACAAAGGTAGAGCTGGAGGTATTTGTTCATGGCGCTCTCTGTGTGTCATACAGCGGCCAGTGTTACATGAGCCAGTATGCATTCGGGCGAAGCGGAAATCGCGGTGTATGCGCACAGCCATGCCGCCACCAGTATACCCTCACTGATGGTAATAACAAAATGGTTATCAGGGATAAATACCTGCTCTCCCTTAAAGACATGAATCGTGTAAAGGCAATAGGTGATCTTGTTGCCGCAGGTGTAACCTCATTCAAGATAGAGGGCAGGTACAAAGAGATAGAGTATGTAAAGAATATCACGGCCCTGTACAGAGAGAATATTGATGAGTTTATTGCCCAAAATCCAGAATATTGTATGGCCAGCAGCGGCACATGCGCCTTTGGCTTTAAACCTGATCCTTTTAAAAGTTTTAACCGTGGGTTTACAGATTATTTTATTGATGGTGTACGTGAAAAGATGGGAACCCCTGATTCACCAAAATCCATGGGTGAGTTTATAGGCACAGTGGATAAGTGTGAAAGGGATTGTTTTAATATAAAAGGTCATGACCTTATAAATGGAGACGGCCTCTGCTTTTTCACCAGTGACCATGATCTGACCGGATGCAGGGTAGACAGGGTTGAAGGGGAGAGGGTTTTTCCAAACAGCATGGCCGATATTACTGAGGGTACTGCAACCTACAGGAATCTGGATATTGATTTTACCCGTACCTTAAAAGGTTCAACTCAATGCAGAACAATAGCGGTTGACATGGATTTTAAACAGGATGAAACAGGCATAAGGCTAAAGGTGGTAGACGAGGATGGTATAACTGTTGAGACCAGTGAGGCCTTTCCATTTGAGCCAGCACAAAAAACGGAACGTGCCCGTTCCACTATTGAGGCCCAGCTTATAAAGACAAAGGGTACCCCTTACAGGGTTAAATCAATATCTATCAGTCCTGGCCAGCCTGGTTTTATGCCCCTGAGTATTATTAATGATATCAGGCGGAGGGTCATTGAAAAATTAACCATTGCTCGTTTTGAACACTTTATAAGCAAAGGTGAAGAGGTCGTTCCAAAGGATGTATCATCCCCTGAAAAGGAACTTGACTACAGGGCCAATATCCTCAATACAAGGGCAATGGCATTTTATGAGCGTCACGGGGTAAAAGTAACAGAGATGGCCCTTGAGTCGGATGATGAGATCAGAAAAAATTATAAGACAGGCAGGGTAGTTATGACCACAAAGTACTGTTTAAGGTATGAACTTGATGCCTGCCTCAAATCAAAAGAGGGTAAGAGAAAAGGACTGGTTGAGCCATTGCGGATAAGCGACAGGCAGCATACCTACCGGCTTGAATTTGACTGCATGAATTGCCGGATGATGATTATTGTTGAAGGTGAGGTATTCGCAGCATCGGGCGAGAGTGACAAGAGATGACACAATCAAGACGACATCAGCCTGCGGGTGGCTTATCAATCCTTTATGAGGACAGGGATATCATTGTTGTAAATAAACCTGTCGGGCTTTTAACCATTGGCACTGACCGGGAAAAGCAAAAAACAGCCCACTTTACCCTCAACGATTATGTCAGGAAAGGTAACTCAAAATCCTCAAACAGGGTATATGTGGTGCATCGTCTTGACAGGGAGACATCAGGCATACTTGTTTTTGCAAAAAGCGAACAGGTGAAGATGTCCCTGCAGGATAACTGGGATAAGACTGAAAAGCACTACCTGGTTATCCTTCATGGTAATCTGAAGGAGAAAGAAGGCACCATATCTTCATATCTTATCGAAAACAGGGCTCTAAGGGTTTATTCGACTAAAGACTCTTTAAAAGGTAAACTTTCTCATACCGCTTATAAGGTCATTGAAGAGATAAAAGGATTCACCATGGTTGATGTTAATCTTATTACAGGCCGTAAACATCAGATTCGCGTACATTTTTCAGAAATGGGCCATCCTGTGGTTGGTGATAAAAAATACGGGCCGGATGAGACTGTATCAAAGAGGCTGGCCCTCCATGCCCGTTCTATTATGTTTAATCACCCGTTCACCCGTAAGCCAATGAGCTTTGACACAGGTGTACCTGAAGAATTTAACAGACTTTTTCGAAGGTTGAATATTTATACTGTTAAATCTTAAAAATAATAATAAATGTTAACCTATTGATTTTAGCTGCCTAGTGATATATCATTTCCTTAAAAATGGAAAGTAAGGAGGTAGGAAATGCTTACAAAGCTTACGGCAAAAAACCAGATCACTATACCCAAGGATGTTATATCAAGTCTTCCGGGTGTACAGTATTTTGATGTGAGTTATAGTGAAGGAAATGTCATACTTAAACCTGTCAAGGTTTATGATACAGACATTGACGGGATCAGATCAAAAATGAAGCAGCTTGGTATCTCAGAAAAAACTGTAGAAGAAGCGGTAATCTGGGCCAGGAAGAAATGATAAAGGTTGTTATCGATACAAATGTCCTTGTTTCAGCCCTTCTTTTTGATGGGACACCAGGTAAACTTGTCACACTCTGGAAAGAGAAATATATACTGCCCTTATGCTCAAAAGAAATTATGGATGAATATTTAAAGGTTCTTGCCTATCCTAAATTTAAACTCACTAATGTAGAAATAGAATATCTTATTACAGTTGAGATTTTGCCTTGGTTTCAACCTGTTACTGTCCGGAAAGGAAAGCCCTTTATTAAGAATGACCCGCAGGATGATTTTTTTATTTGGTGTGCTGTTGAAGGAGACGCGTATGCAATTATTTCAGGAGATAATCATTTATTAAGTATGAAAGAACCGCCAGTAACTGTTTTAACCATAAACGATTTTTTAAAATTTATAAGTAATGAAAGAGGGAAATAGAGATGAAGAAATTTATGAAAATTTTGCTGGCAATTGCTGGTATCATTATTTTGGCTGTTATTGTACTCGTAGTCATGTACTGGGACACAATAGGAATCATGCTTGGAAATAGAAAGGTTCAACCCCATACAGAGGTGGTTCGTGACATTGCAACTTCACCTGTTCAGCCGATTACAAAAGGAGAGGCAGACTGGATCAGTTGGCGCAATATCAGTGGTGATAACAGGAGCTATGTTTCAGGTATAAAAACAGACTGGTCAAACGGATTAAGGAAGGTCTGGGAGATAGATTACCTGTGTGATGGGGAGGACAGCGCAACATGGTCTGCGCCGATTGTGCAGGGTAACAGGCTTGTAGTCTGCGGACGTGATGGCAAAAATGACGTTGTATACTGTCTTAACCCGGAAGATGGTGGACTTATTTGGAAACAATCATACCAGGCTGAAACATCGAATGAATATGGTATGGGTTTCAGGGCAACCCCCTGGATTGATGATGACCGTGTGTATACCTATGGCAGGGGTGGCGATCTTGCCTGCTGGAATCTTTTAAACGGTGAAAAAATCTGGCATAAAAATGTACATGATGCAGGTGGTGAGGAGCCCACATGGGGGCTTTCATCATCCCCGCTTGTAACCGCTTCCCTTGTGATAGTTAGCGGTGGAGGAGCCGCCCGAACAATAGCATATAACAAGATGACAGGGGATATAATATGGAAGGCCGGGCAGGGTCTGGCAGGGTATGCTGCAATTACCATGATGGAGATTGATGGTGAACCGGTGGTTCTTTCATTTCATGGAAAGGGGCTTGCTGCAATTACCATTAATGATGGAAAGGTACTGTGGGACATTGAATGGCAGACATCATATGATGTTAATGCCACCACACCGGTTATAAAAGACAATCTTGTATTCATCACCTCCGGTTATAAAACCGGCTGTGAACTCTTAAGAGTTACTAGATCAGGTGCAGAGGTGGTGTGGAAAAATAAAGAATTTGCATCACACCATTCAGACCCATTCATTATCGGTGACCATATATATGGTTATTCTGGTGACAGTATGCAGAACAAGGGCCATTTCAAGTGCCTTGAGCTTGAGACCGGTGCAGAAAAATGGAGCACAAAAGAGATGGGGTGGGGGACATGTATTGCCGTTGAGGATTACCTTTTATGTAAAGATGTCAAGGGCAGCCTGTATCTTATGAGGCCTGATCCTGAAAAATTTGTAAAGGTTGCGGAACTGCCAAAGATATGGGGCAAGGTGAGCGGGGCAACATGGACAAAACCCATACTGGCTAACGGCAGGTTATACCTGAGATTCAAACAGGGGTTGATATGCCTTGATATAAAGTTAGTATCATAACTACATGGCATCAATCCCCATGCTGATAATGGTCCCGGTCAGATCACTGCCACTGGTCTTGATTACCGATACCCTTTCGTGACTCAGTTTAACCTCATCAACTAGATACTGTTTGATCGCAAGCGCCCTTTCTTCAGCAATGGATATCAATTTATCATCACTGATCGTCAGTGCCTTTAAAATATCATCATGGATCTCTTTATAAACCGTATTATCATTAACCTGTGTCTCTGATCCCTGTGCGCGTTCCTGTACCTTTTCAGCTCCCTCCGCCGTGGTGCTCTTTTCCAATCTTTCTTTAACACCTGACAGGCCCATCTCATTATTTATTGCCTCCAGTGCGGCACGATTTTCTGCGATCTCCCATAACTCCTGCGATTTCAACTCATCTTCTAGCGCTGATACTTCAATGGCCCGCTTGTTAGCAATCATCTGTTTGAGTTGACCCCTCTTAAGCGCGGCAACATCCTCAGACCTTGAGGCATTGCCCTTTATGGAAAGAGAGAGCTGAGGCCTTTGATTGAGCGCATCAGCAAGTTTATTGAGGTTATCTTTACCTGCCTGATTCAAGAGAGAACTGCCCGGTTCAAATAAAATCTCCCCCATGTCATCGCCTCCGCCCGGTATCAGGGAGCCGAGGAGTGTAAAAGGAGATGCAGCCGCCTTTACTATTATATTTACTAGGGTCTTTATTATAATGCCTGCAACACTGAAGCCAGGGTCATCAAGGTCTCCAGATACATTTACATCAAGATCAATCACACCGGATATGTCACGCAGGAGGGCAAGTCCAAGACCCACAGGCGCATTAACAACGGGCTCAACAGCAAGCTTTTCACCCAGATAGAGATTTTTTGCGTTTATGTTGTTGTCGCCCTTTAATTTACGGTCATGAAGCGCATAATCAAGGTCAAGAGAGAGTTTTCCGCTTTTAAGATAGTTGCCTATATAGACACCAGAATAGGGTGAGAGGTGTGTCATCTCCAGTCCTTTGAGTGTGCTTTTAAATGCGAACCCGGGTTGACGGCTTATTGGATCAAGAGTGCCTGTGACAGTAAAAGGGGCGTATTTATCTATTTCAGCCTTGAATGAAAATGGTGATGGGTCTGTTGCCTGTGAACCTATTTGATCTATGCTCAGGGCCATATTATACATGCCTGTCTTGTATTCTGGTTTAACACTTTTATCTGAAAATAGAACAGTGCCATTACTCAAACTGACTTTATTTATTGCAAACTCCCACGGCTCTGATTCGACTGGTTTAGCATTTGAGGGCTCATCACTCTCTATTTGCTCCTTCTCTTTTACCATGCCTGCAAGGTTAATGACCTTTTTATCAGAGAGACTGACAGCAAGGTCTGGCTTTACAAGGCTGATTGATGCAACTGTAATTTTTCTTTTATCAACCTCTGCTTTTATATCATCAAGCATTAATCTGTTAAAACTGAAGAGAGGATTATTTGAACGCAGATCCCTGATCTTTAAGTTGTCCACGCCCATGCTGGCGGCTGCATTGATTGAGGTCTTTCCGTCATTTTTAACTGACACATTTCCATCTGCAAAAAGGTTTCCATCCGCTATCGTGAGCCATGTGATTGCTTCAAGATATTTTGTGAAGGGGTTAAGGAGGAATTTATCAAGCTTATATTTCAGCTCCATTGAAAAGGGTGACGGGCTTAAAAGGCCATCAATATTTATCTCCCCATTATTGTTAAGGATGGCATCAAGATTAATTGAAATCCTGCTTTCAGGGGCAAGGGATATATCCTTTAAATCCAGATTGATCCCTGAGAGCGTATGTTTTGTGTTTATTTTTTCGTTCTGGTCTTCAAAATCAATGGTGCTGTTTTTAAGGGAGAGCTGTTTCACCAATATATCCCATGGTATAACCTCTTTTTTTGTATCAATGGAGACCTTTTCCTGTCCTGTGTTCTCCGGTTTATCGGGAGGAATCAGTGCCTCATACCTTGCCTTTCCCTCTTTATCAATCCACTGATTTAAAGCCAGCCTGTCCAGAAGCACCTCTTCAACCATTACCTTATGCCCTGTAATATCAACAGTGAAATTTTGAATGCCAATATCCCCTGCGCTCAGCATGGTTGGGTCAGGATAAGGGTCATTAATGCCAAGATCCTTTATTGCAAGGTTCCCTTTATCTATTTTAAAAATGAAATCAGTATCATTTTTAATATGGATATTTGTATCAAATGAAAGCGTTCCTCTCCCTATTTTAAGGGGAAGGATATTTTCAAGAAATTTGCTCAGGCCGGCCAGATTAATATCCTTTGCACCTATACTTCCTTCCATATACAGAGGATCTATCCTGTAATCGCCCTTAAGCAGCAGCTCTCCTCCTTCCTGATCTTTTGCATTTATGGTAAATGGATTCAGATGCTCGTCACCTGTGGCAAAATATAATTCTTTCACCTGGATGGATATATCATTAAGGTTTGCTGTCGCAGGGTCAGCAGTGCTTTTATCAATATATTTGAATGATCCTTTATTGATGGATGTGTTAAACAATTTAATTGCAATTGGTCTTTTACCTTTTTTTACTTCTTTCTCTTTGCCAGAACCAGATGATGACAGCTTTTCAATTATATTGCTGAAATTGAAACCTGTTTTGAGTTTAACTATATTAATACGTGAGTTATCCAGAGACAGTTCGTCAAAGGCTATTCCAAATAAAAAAACAGACTTCCATAAACCAAAATCAACAAGCAGATTATCCCATGCTGCAAGAGCTCCGTCATTTGAATCGGAGACTGAGAAATTCTCTATTTTTAAGGATAGCTTGAAAGGATTGAAACGGATATCGCCTGCGGTTATCTCTCTACCTATCAGGGTTGAGACATCGGTCTCCAGTGTCTTTTTAAGTTTACCGGGCAGGTAAAACCAGGAGAGGGAGAGGTAAACAAGATATAAAAACAGACATGAAGCTAATACCCATTGATACCACTTGATAAGCTTTAACCGGGTTTTTATTGTACTCATGGCGATCCCTCTGTGTAATTATTAATGAACTGTTACTTTAAGCCCCATCTCCTCCAGGATATTTTTTAATGACTGGATCTTTTCGTCAGAAGGGACAGGTGCCTGAGCCACCTTTTTATTATTACTGATCCTCTGGTGTTTCATAACCCCCAGGTTATGGTAGGGCAACAACTGTATAACTGTTACTGCATCACCAAGTGACTTGCAGAACTCCCCAGTCTCGCGTATGTTTTCCTCTGAGTCATTGAACCTTGGTACCACAGGTATCCTTACCTGAATCTTCCCGCCTGCATCTGCAATCCTTTTTGCATTTTCAATGATTATCTCGTTTGGTACGCCTATTACCTGCTTATGCTGGTCACTTCTCATATGCTTAAGGTCATAAAGAAAGAGGTCAGTGTATGGCAGTACCGCATCAATATTTTTTGTACTGGAAAAACCTGTTGTGTCAAGTGCAGTGTGGATTCCCTTTTCTTTTAATGACTTAAGGAGCGCCACTGTGAATTCAGGCTGTGAAAGCGCCTCACCGCCAGATATGGTGACACCTCCGCCGGACTGATCATAAAAGGGCTTATCCCTTACAAGCTTTTCTGTAAGCTCTTCAACTGTATAATCTGTACCGCACATATAGAGTGCGTCAGGGTAACAGACATTAGCGCATGCGCCACAGTTGTCACATAAATTTCTATCTATATCAATAAGCCTTATATCCTCTTTTGTTACCATGTGCTGTATGACTGTGCCCGGGGTTATGGCGCCTTTGGGGCAGGCAGATAAGCATTTCCCGCATTTATCAATGCCAATGCACCGCATGGAGATCCAGCTCAGTTGTGTATAAAACTCCTGTGATTCAGGGCTGTGACACCAGGGGCAGCGCAGGGGGCAACCCTTTAAAAACACAGTTGTGCGTATGCCAGGGCCATCCTGTACTGAAAAGCCCTGTATGTCATATACCTTGCCGGTGATAGCCACTAGAAATTGAACTCCGTTCTCTTTATTATATCTTCCTGGCTCTCCTTATACAGCTCTACAAAATAGGCGCTGAATCCGGCAATGCGCACCACAAGGTCCCTGTAATCATGAGGCCGCTCCTGTGCCTTTCTCAATACATCAGCGCTAACAATGTTAAACTGCATCTCCATGCCGCCAAGGCCGAAGTAGGTTTTAATAAGCGCCTTGAGCTTTTCCTTACCCTGTTCATTTCTTACTGCTGTGGGGTGAAAGCGCAGGTTTAATAGTGTGCCGTTCCCGAATTTCTTCTGATCAATGGCAGAGACCGATCTTACAGTTGCTGTGGGCCCGTTCTTATCAAGCTGCTGAACAGGTGATATGCCGTCACTTAAGGGCTCACCCCTTTTTCTTCCATCAGGAGAGGCGGAAGTCATCAAGCCAAAGAGGATGTGTGCTGTTACCGGGTAGAGCCCTGCTGAATACCTGCCCCTGTATCCTGTGCCCGAGTTAATGGCATTTGCATATATATCAGATGCCCATGTGGCAAACTGATCCGCATACTCGTTGCCATTGCCATAATGGGGCGACTCTTTTAATATCCGCTGTCTTAAATCTTCCTTTCCTTCCCAGTTTGTCATGATGGCATCATAAAGCTCCTTCGCGCCTATGAGCTTTTTATCAAAGACCATGTATTTTACTGCCGCAAGGCTGTCTGTTATATTGCCTATGGCAATGCCGGCATTGCCTGTGGAGTTGTATTTTGCACCCCCCTTCATTACATCCTTACCCTTTTCCATGCACCCGTCTATTGTTGCGGAGACAACTGGAAGTGGCATATGCTCTGAAGCAACATATTCAAAGGTGTTTATGAGACTTATGTGCCATTTTGCAAAGTATTCTATCTGCCTTTTAACTGCATCCAGCACCTCATCAAAACTCTTCATCTCATAGAGATATCCTGTGGGTAAACCTGTCTGGCCGCTCATACTGCCGTCAAAACCGGGCATGGGGTTATAACCATTATTGATTGCCAGGATGAATGCATTAAGCAGGTTGAAAAAGGACTCTGTACCTGTTCCGCCAGGTGCTGCCCATTCATCTCCGCAACTCTGCGGTTCAACACATCCTATCAGGCAGTAGTTTCGTGCGCTCTCTATGGGCAGTCCCCTTGCCATTAAAGCAGGGATTATAATGTCATCACTTTCAAAGGTAGGCACTCCGCCTGCAATCTGTGTAGTCTCAATCGCGGCCTCCCACAGGGCATCAGGGGTTCCCTTGTGTATTCGCAAAGACTGTGGCGGGTCATGGAGTATAAGCCTTCCGGCCGATTGAAGCATCATGTATGTAACGGTATTTGTGGCATCCTTGCCATCCCGTGTAACGCCACCCAGTGTCATGAGCTGTCCGCTCGTATAACCGGGGCTTGACCTGGTTGCAAGCGCAGGCCATATCTTGTTCATCTCTGCTACCTTGAGATAAAAGAGATCAAGCAGCTCCTGTGCCTCATCGTGTGTGATCCTTTTTGCCTTGATGTCCGCATCATAGAATTTCCCAAGGTACTGATCTAAACGCCCGAATGAAATGCCATGCTGTTGCCCGTCAAGGCAGAGACATATCTGATAGAGGTATATGCACTGGATCGCATCATGAAATGTGCGGCATGGGTTTTCCATTATCCAGTTGAGGCTCTCTGCCATTCTTATTAGCTCTTTTTTCCTTTCTGGACTGGTTTCTATGACAGCAAGCCTTTCGCACTCCTTTGCATATCTCTTTGAAAAGGTAATGATCCCGTCGCATACTATTGTTATGGCGCGGTAGAAATTATATTTATAAACACTGTCGCCAAACATCACCCCTTCAAGCGCATCCATCTTTTCCTGGGCCTCTTTTCTGATGGCCCCAAAGCCTTTGTTTATGGCCTTTTCAAAGTTTGCCACAAAATGGCCTACAGGTGACTGGCAAACCCCCTTTATGCCAAAGGTTGAGACCCCGTTACCAACCGCCTTTTTATAACCATCAGGTATATATTCATCAACCTTTGCGCTCAGGCACTCCTTGCGCCAGAACTCACCAGTAGCGAGCACATATTCCGCATCCTTTTCATCTATATCATAGGGGTCTGTATCCCTTAAGGGAATGGTGCCAGCCTTTAATTCATCAAGAAACCAACTGAAGGATATCTCAGGATAAAGGGCGCAGCACCTGTAAGAGGTCCCCTGCCACCCTACAATAACCTCGTCTTTATTAATATGAACCGGGAGTTTTTCACAGAGGTTTTTAAAGTTCTTTGCCCTTTTTAGAATACCCTGAAGCTGAGGGTTTTCCATATAAAAATCGGTTACTATCTTATAACGCGCTATACATATCCTGGGCCTTGTAGAGCGGTATTTTTCACGTATCTTTGCCACGCGTGGTGTTATTGGGCTTAATGTGTACATAAATCCTCCAAACCTGGTAAACCCTATTAATTAAAGCCATTAATTAAATAATAACTTAAGTCATTGAGATTGTCTCGTCAAGTTATGATTCAGGCTTTTATCCATCAATATTAATTCTTAAACCTGTTCTGTATGCAACACAGAATATTTATAATTCCATCTATACATAATCGGCATTTTAGGCAAGTAAGATAAACTGAACCTCCATTTTAAAAAGATATTACTAAGACACTTTATTTTTGCTGTGTTTTTTATTATTATACCTCATCATATTATTTTTCTTATCCATCATGTTTCATTCAAAAAAGGAGGAGTGCAATGGCACGCCCATTAAAATGGACTCTGGGAGTTATTGGCGGGATTATCCTTTTGGTCATAATAGCGGTAATAGTTATTATTTCCAGTTATGACTTCAATAATCTTAAACCTGTTATATCAAAGGCCGTTCATGATGCAACCGGCAGGGAGCTTGTTATAGGTAGCGATATTAATCTTGGTATAGGGCTTACCCCCTCCCTGGTATTATCAGATGTAAGGTTCCAGAATGCGGAGTGGGGCACCAGAAAAGATATGGTTAATGTGGGCAGGTTTGAGTTAAAGGTCTCCTTGATGCCCCTTTTAAAAGGAAACGTAGAGGTGCACCGCTTTATTCTCAAGGATTTTGATGTATTAATAGAAACAGACAAAACGGGTAAGGGTAACTATCAGTTTGATACAGATAAAAAGGCCAAAACAGAGGAGAAAAAGCCCGATACTGAATCTGACGTCGGGGCAGCTCCGCCTGCATTTGCAGTGAATGAACTCGAAATAAAAAATGGCGTTATCACCTACAGAGACGGAAAAACAGGTAAGACTCAAAACCTGACCATCACTAATCTAACGACAGGCATCAAAGGTTTTGAAAACCCATTAACCATTGATCTTAGTGGTAAATATAATAATGAGTCATTTAAGGTATCAGGCACATTAGGGAGCATAAAAGGGCTAAATGACCCGGAGACCCAGTGGCCTTTAGACCTCTCTATAAATGCCTTTGGCGCAGTAGCTGGCATTAAGGGCTCAATAAAAAACCCTGCTGAGCAGAAGGGGATCAATATAGATTTTAATGTGAAGATAGATGACTGGTCAGGATTATCAAAGCTTGCGGAAACGGAGATACCTTTAAAGGATGCATTCGGCATCTCTGGTAATATAACTGACAGGGCATCAAAAAATTATAACCTGAGCGGTTTAAAGATCACCCTTGGCAAGAACCAGATCAATGGCTCATTAGGGATGAACCTTTCCGGCAAAGTCCCCTATATTGATGCTGTTCTCTCATCAAAGGAGCTTGATTTGAACTCTTTTATGAATAAGGACAAGGCGCCGGATAAACCGGCTGAACCATCGGTAAAGACTGATGAAAATACGGAAAGGCTCTTTTCAGATGAACCCCTTAACCTTGATTCATTAAAGGCAGTAAATGGTAAATTCAAAATCAATATAGACAAACTTGTTTTATCTGAAATGGTGCTAAACGCCCTTTCTGTTGACTCCACAATGAATAATGGTAGCCTTTCTTTAAAGCCTTTAAAGATGAATATGGGTGGAGGCAATATAGGTGTCAATCTGGATCTTGCCTCAAAGACCAATGATACTGACCTTTCTGCTGTAATAAATGTAAAAGGGCTGGAGCTTGCCGGGGTGCTTGAAAATATGGGCCTCAAGGATAAGGTTGAGGGTCTTGTAGATGCTGATGTAGATATCAAGGGCAGGGGGACTTCCATTGCTGCGATCATGGGTGGGCTGAACGGCTATTCAACTGTTGCAGTAAGTCATGGGGTAGTAAGCAACAAATATGTAAATATGCTTGGGAGTGATTTCAGTAAGGGTGTTATGAGGCTGCTTAATCCTGGGGCTGAATCAAAGGATTATACTGCCATAAAATGCCTGGTAACCAGGTTTGATGCCCGTGACGGAATAGCAGATGGAACTGTTCTTACTGTTGATACAGAGCTGATTAGCGTGGAAGGCGAGGGGAATATCAACCTGAAGACAGAGGTGATGGGGATATCTCTGATACCAACAGCAAAAAAAAGCGTTGCCGGGTATAACCTTAATCTGGGTGAAATAGCCCAGCCCTTTAAGCTTGGAGGCACCCTTTTAAATCCATCACTGGTTATTGATAAAGGGAAGGCAGCACTCTCGATAGGGAAGGTAATAGGTAAGGACGGGCTTAAAGGCCTTTTAAAAAAGTCATCTCCTGAGACAGCATCATCGGATGTGGATATATGCGCCTTAGCCCTTGAAGCAGCCAGGACTGGTGTGAAACAGGTTGTTGGGAAAGAGGCAGCGTTGGAGGCCGCAGCAAGTGAAGAGACACAACCAGCAGAGCCTGTTACCACTGAAAAACTGATAGAGGATGCGGTTAAAGACCCTAAGAAGGCGTTAAAGAACCTGTTTGGGAGGTAATATTATAAATCCTGGCATTGTAAGGACATCCGAAAAATGGGTCTTATAACCTTACAATGCCTTTTTATGAATTGACGAAAAAAAATTTGTGCTTTATTCTGAATTCAAAATTAAAATTCACATCCGGTAAGCTTAAGGAATGGTTATGATAAAATCAAAAAAAAATATAACATTAACTGCACAGTCGGACTTTCATTTTAAATATACAAAAGATATTATTTATTCAATTCGCAGGCTGATGCAGGCAGGAGAACTATACACAAAAGAGTTAAATAAGGTATATAACATTAGTTCTGCACAGCTCAATTGTCTTCTCACCCTTAACGAAAATGGATCATTACCTCCATCCCATATCGCAAGATTGATGATGATCAATTCAAGCACAATAACGGGTATTATTGACAGGTTGGAAGAAAAAGGTCTTTTAAAAAGGATGAGAATTTCCAAAGATCGCCGTATTATTACCGTTGAACTTACAAAAAACGGCGAAGTTCTTGCCAAAAATGCACCTCCCCCAATACAGTATAAACTGTTTGATGGTCTAAGCAAATTATCCGAAAATGACATAAAAAATATATCTGATTCTTTGCAAAAACTTACAGATATGCTGGATGTTCAGGATCTTGAGGTCACTTAAACTGTCATATTGATCCACACTCCCTATCCTGATTAATCCTTATAAATTAACTGGTTATCTTGATTAACCCTTCATTGTCTTGACATTTCACTTGTATTAATATAATTCTAGTTGAAATAATATTTGTAGGTATAATTTGAACTACAATAAAAGACCATGTTTGTTTTTTCAGATTAAGCCTTCACAGAGTGAAATTATGATTTTTTTAAAAAGGTGATAAAGTGTGTGGTATAGCAGGATGTATAGGCCGGAAAGATTTTAAAACAGTCAACCTTATGCTTGATGCCCTGGGCCATCGGGGGCCTGATGACAGGGGTATTTATATCAGTGGTGAAAGTGTGTTCGGCCATACCCGCCTTTCTATTGTCGATGTTGCAGGTGGACATCAGCCAATACTCTCTAATGGCGGCAGGGATGGGATCATCTGTAATGGTGAAATCTATAATTTTAGAAAACTAAAAAAAAACCTCTCAAATAGATATTCATTCCGGACTGATTCCGATTCGGAAGTAATCTTACACCTTTATAAAGAAAAAGGCCCGGATTGCGTAAAGGAATTGGACGGCATGTTTGCCTTTGCCATTTTTGATGATGATAATTTTATGATGGCAAGGGATCCGATCGGTATTAAACCTCTATATTACGGATATAAAGAGGATAATCTTTATTTTGCTTCCGAACTCGGGGCTATGTCTCTTGCAGGGCTTGATGAAGTGCACGAATTTCCGGCCGGTCATTATTATACACCCAAGGAAGGTTTTATAGAATTCTATAGAACCCCTGAAATAGAAGACCAGATGCTGACAGACATTGAGGAGGCAAGCAGCCTTATCCGTGACACCTTTATCAGGGCAGTCAAAAAACGGTTATTATCTGACCCTGACATACATGTGGGGGCATTTTGCAGCGGCGGGCTTGACAGCAGTCTTATAGCTGCAATCGCTGCCAATGAAATACATCATCTACATACCTTCGTAGTAGGTATGGAATACGATAATGGTGAATTCAGTGATGACATCAAGGCATCGAGAATTGCTGCGGATTATATTGGATCAAATCACCATGAGCTATTGTTTACAAAAAACGATTATTATAATGCTCTGCCGAAGGTAATTGAAAAGCTTGAAACCTATGATCCTTCACTGGTCCGCTGCGCTGTTCCATGTTATTTCACATGCAAACTGGCTGCTGATTATGTAACTGTTGTTTTAACAGGAGAGGGCGCTGATGAGCTATTCACAGGTTATCATTATATGAAGCACTTTCCTGTTAATAAACTTAATATGGAGGCACGTCGCTGTATAAACAATCTTCATAATATTAACCTGCAAAGGACGGACAGGATGGGAATGCTTTTCAGCCTGGAACTCAGGGTACCGTTTCTGGATAAAGAGATGATTGCACTCTCTATGAAAATCCCTCCTGAATTAAAAATAAGAGTGCATAATAATGATAAAATTGAGAAATGGATTTTAAGAAAGGCATTTGAGGGTACAGGCTATCTTCCTGAGGAAATACTGTGGAGGTACAAGGTTCAATACACCCAGGGGGCGGGTTGTGAGAGTCTGGGAGAAAGGCTTGCCCATGAACAGGTAAGTGAAGAAGATTATCAAAAGATAAAAGCTGAAAATCCCAATGCAGTAATAAACAGTAGAGAGGCGGCCTTTTATTATAAGATATTCAGGGAATTCCATCCTCAGAATTCCATACTTGGTTCAATAGGTATATGGTCAGGGTTTGATTTTTCCGAGGAACGCGAAGAGGTAAGAGGCACTGTTGATGGAGAACTGAAACATAATCATGATGAAAATAATTCAGAAATGGATAGAGTTTCCTCATAAATTTTAGATATTCCTTTCTGATAATATTTTTAAATGATGAAAAGAAAATTTCAAAGGAGAAAAAATAAAATGACACTTGAAACATACTACAAATATATTGTTATAGGAGCAGGAATGCACGGCCTCAGTACAGCCTATCATCTGGCTCTGGAGCTGAAAATAAAAAACAAAGGTACAGGGAGAGATATCCTTCTTATTGATAAATCAGCAATAGGCTCCGGCGCATCAGGAATCGCATGCGGAGTAATCCGCAACAACTACTTTCAGCCGGCCATGCAGGAATTGATTGCACACAGCGTGGGTATATGGGAACAGGACGCAGGAGGATACGGGTACCTTCCAGTAGGTTATATGCAGATTTCGCCGGAATCGATGCATGAAGATGTTAACAACATATATGAGAGGCAGAAGAACATTGGCTATGACTCAGAGTTTATTGAAGGAGAAAATGACTGCCTTGAATATATGAAGAATAATGTCTTCAGTGACTGGAAGGCACCGGGTGTAACCTCAATCCTTCATGAAAAAAAAGGCGGTTATGCAAACAACACAAAGGCACTCTATCGCCTTGCTGACAAGGCAGAGAACCTGGGAGTGAGGATACTGACAGGATGCGAGGTAATAGGATTTGCCAGCAATGGGTGTATTTCGGGAGTTGAAACTACAAAAGGCCATTTCAAATGCGATTATACAATTATAGGCGCCGGTCCCTGGGCAAACAGTTTCTGGGAAATGCTGGGTTTGCCGGATACGATAAAAGTAAAGGGTCTGGATGGAAAGGTGCATCCTGAAATAAAGATGTGGACCTATTGGTCTTTACAGGAAGGAACCCTTGGCGTTGAGCCCGATTATGGACTTGACAATAGAGGCAGGATGCCTCCGGTAATTCATCTTGATACTGATTCGCCCCTTTATTCAAGCGAAGACAATAGCCTGATAACAGATCGAATGTGGGGTATTTACTATAAGCCTGACTATCATTTCAAAGGTATTCAGGGCGGTACAACACCGGAACTTGTAACAAGCAATAGAGTTGCAGTAGACCCATATGGTATAGACTCCCCTGATTTTATTGTAGGGGCTGAATTTGCCCATACATGGACATCTGCCCTTGCCCACTGCCAGAAAAGATATGAAGATCAGTATCTTAAATTTAAGAAAGAACCATCAGGCGGACTCGGCGCCTTTACACCGGACAACTTTCCTGTCTTTGATGTATTTAATGAAAATTGCTATTTCATAGCGGACTCCAGTCACGGTTACAAGATGATAGGTGTCGGACAACTGGTAGCAAAGGAAATCCTTGGAGAAAAACAGAGTCTCCTCGATCCCTTCAGATTTAAAAGATACGAGACAGGGGAGCTGCTGCCGGAATCCAACAGCCCTTTTCCATGGAGTTGAGCTGTTTAACCTGTAGTTCATAACCAACGATGATTCAGTATAACCATGTATACAAGACCTTCGGACAGGGGAGTGACGCGGTAAATGCAGTTGAAGATATCTCTTTCAAGATTGAAAAGGGAGATCTGGTTGTATTTCTGGGCCCATCAGGCTGTGGTAAAACTACACTGCTCAGGCTTACAAACAGGCTTATCCCCCTTACACGTGGAAACATCCTCATAAATAATCAGGATACAACGACATGGAATGGTGTGAAGCTAAGGCAGTCCATGGGATACGCTATTCAGGAGATAGGACTATTTCCAAATAAAACCATATATGGAAATATAGCGGTTGTGCCCCGTCTTTTAAAATGGGATGAAAAGCGGATCAAAGAGCGTGTTGACGAACTTCTTTTCATGTTGAGACTGGACCCGGATGCAGTAAAAGAGAGGTATCCGACAGAGCTTTCGGGGGGACAAAAACAAAGAGTTGGAGTTGCAAGATGTCTTGCTGCTGATCCTGATATACTTTTAATGGATGAACCTTTCGGGGCTATTGACCCTATTAACAGAGAAGATATCCAGAATGAATTCCTGGCAGTCCAGGAAAAACTGAAGAAGACCATTGCCTTTGTCACCCATGATATTCAGGAGGCAATAAAAATGGGTGATAAAATAGCCATATTCCAGGCAGGAAAACTGATTCAGTATGATACCCCTGAAATAATTCTCACACGTCCGGCCAATACGTATATATCTGATTTTGTCGGTTCTGACCGGACTCTTAAGCTCCTCGCCATTTTAAAGGTCAGTGATGCCATGATGGCGGTTCATGAAAATGTTGTCTCTAATAATGAAAATACGCAGAGCGCCCATAATAAACTGAGAAACAACAACCTGGAATTTATGATTGTTATTTATGAAGGCAGACCGGAAGGATATGTGAATGACGAGGCGCTAAAAGATACTGATACAGAAGTCACAAACGTAACAAGACCATTTACCAGGGTTATCCATGAAGACGAAAGCCTTAGAGATGTTATGTCCCACATGCTGGTAAGTAAAGTAAGGCATCTTCCTGTTGTTGACAGTGAAGGTCTTATATCAGGGACTATCAGCTACAGGGATATCCAGAGATGTATCAGGGATATCTACAAAAAAAATAAATTATAATATCCGCACATATGAAAAGCATGAGTCAATAACATGAGTATTTTGGATTATATATATAAAAACGCAGACAGGTGCTGGGCTCTGACCCTGGAACACATCTGGATTGTATTTTTCTCTGTTTTTATTGCCACGCTCATTGCGGTTCCTGCGGGTATTGCAATAACAAGAAATGATCGAGTTGCTGAAAAGGTTATCAGTACAGCAAATATTCTTATGACAATTCCGTCAATTGCGCTTTTCGGAATCATGCTTCCCTTTTTATCCATGTTCGGCCATGGCCTTGGAAAGGTGCCGGCCATCATAGCACTGGTACTATACAGCCAGTTGCCAATTATTAGAAACACCTATACTGCCGTAAAAAATGTACCGCCGTCTCTTATTGAAGCAGGCAGGGGAATCGGGATGGGAAGCTGGTCAAGAATGAAGCAGATAGAAATTCCAATGGCTGTTCCGGTTATAATTTCAGGATTAAGAACCGCGGCTGTTATGAATATTGGCATAGCGGCAATCGCAGCCTATATCGGGGCTGGCGGACTTGGTGTCTTTATACAGCAGGGTATAGCCAGGGCATATGATGAGATGATACTTGCAGGTGCCCTCCTGGTGGCATTGCTTGCAATATTTGTTGATTTATTTATGGCGCTTGTTGAAAGGTTACTGACCCCAAAGGGACTTATTGTCTCAAGGGAGCGAAACAAATGCATCTGTTAACATTTAAGGCATACAGGTTTACACTGCTGGTGATTCTGGTCGCTGCGGGAGTATTCATTGAAAGGGCCGGATTTATAAAATATCTTTCTGATCCCTTTGAGATGCGTTTCACCATAAACCTTATATTGCAGCATATAAACATGGTGATTGTAAGCATCTCTGCCGCTGCATTTATCGGGTTGACAATTGGCATTATCTTTACCCGACCAAAGTTTAAAAAATATTCAGGGGTCGTCATGTATATTGTGGGTCTGGGACAGACAGTACCTTCCCTGGCGGTCATAGCCATTTCTATGAGCTTTATTGGAATAGGTTTTAAGGCTGCGGTTTTTGCGCTTTGTATATATTCAGTTCTGCCCATTGCCAGGAATACACTGGCAGGGATATCCTCTGTGCAATCATGGATCATTGATGCGGCCAGGGGAATCGGTATGTCTGAATGCAGAATACTTTTTCAGATTGAAATACCTAATGCCATGAAGGTGATACTCACTGGGTTCAGGATTGCCCTTATAATAAATATAGGAACAGCCTCCCTGGCCTTTTTAATTGGTGCTGGCGGACTTGGAGACCATATCTTCACAGGTATCTCACTAATGAGAATGGATAAAATTCTGGCAGGCGCAATACCAACAACCCTGCTTGCCCTCTTTGCGGATTATCTTTGTGGGCTTCTTGGCTTCTTAATCATTCCAAAGGGGCTTAGACTTGATGAAAAAGCTGTTTAGTATGGAAATATGATATGAATAGATTTAAAAATATGTTTCTTTTTATACCGGTCTTATTGTTTTCTATTTTTTCCATTTCAATAACTGCATATGCAGAGAAAAAAATAGTAATTGGAGGAAAGAACTTTACCGAACAGCATATTCTTTCTGAACTGGCCGGAATACTTCTTGAAAAGAATGGCTTTGATGTGAAAATGCGGACAGGCGTAGGCTCAACAGTTGCGCGACAGTCCCTTGAAAAGGGCCAGATCGATCTCTATTATGAGTATACAGGGACTGCATACACGATATACCACAAGCAGAAAGACAGGGACATCATGACCGATCATGATAAATGCTATGACTGGGTTAAAAACACCGACTCAGTTAAGGGTCTGATCTGGCTTGATCCTGTTCAATTCAATAACACATATACATTGCTAATGAGAAATAAACAGGCAGAAAACCTGGGCATAAAAAGCATAAGTGACCTGGGTGATTATATAAACAGAAACAAGAAGAAACTTGTTGTGGGAGTGGGCGCCGAGTTCTGGGAGCGCCCTGACGGATTTAAGCCTCTCATGAAAATGTACGGCTTCTCCATACCTTACAATAAACTGATAAAGATGGATGACGGTCTTGTCTATAAAGCATTGAAGGAGCGTCAGATCGATGTATCAATGGGCTTTGCAACGGACGGTCGAATATCTTCATTTGGTTTTGTTGTTCTCAGGGATGATAAAGGGTATTTTCCTGTGTATAATCCTGCACCTGTCATCAGAAAAGATGTGCTGGATGAATATCCGGAAATAAAAGATATCCTTAAGCCTGTTGCTGAAAAGCTTACTACTAAGGAAATGCAGCGTCTGAATGCAATGGTGGATATTGAACATAAGGAAATCAGTGAAGTCGGACTGAAATGGTTAAAGGATCAGGGGATTATATTTTAGAAAAGGGTTCAAGGGGTCGAGGGTTCAAGTGAAAACCGGGGAACCTGACTGTAATAACTAATAGTAAATATTAAACAGGAGGAAAAAATGAATTTATCAGGACTTTCAGGGGGACAGTATAAACCCTTATCACCCCAGCAGGTTGAAAAACTGCACGGGGCAGCTCTGTCCATCCTTGAAAAAACAGGGATGAAATTTGAACATGGGCTGGAAGAGGTAGCAGAATTACTTGGTTCAAATGGCGCAAAACTGGATACGGAGAACAGGATTATCAGATTTTCCCCTGATATGATTGCTGAAGCTGTTTCAAAGGCCCCGGAAAAGGTTGTGCTCTATGGGAGCAAGGAGGAAAATGACCTGTGTTTAACCAAAGACAAGGTTTATATGGGAACAGGCGGCGCAGCAGTAAAAATAATTGATATGGATACAGATGAGGTTCGACCGACAACATTGAAAGACCTGGAGATGGTTTCACGGCTGGTAGATAAACTTGAAAACATACATTTTCTTGTAAGGCCATGTATCCCTACTGATATTGATAAAGCGGATTATGATATAAACATGTATTACGCATGTTTGTCAGCAACATCAAAACATGTGATGTCAGGAGTCAATGATGAGAAGGGACTGGCTGATGTTATCAATATGGCGTCAATAATTGCCGGCGGAAAGGAAAAACTTAAGGCAAAACCTTTTATATCAATGATAACATGCTTTGCCATCAGCCCCCTGAAGCTGTGCACCCAGTCTACCCATATCATGCGTGAAGCGGTTAAGGAACGTATTCCGGTTGTCCTTTCATGCGCACCAATGGCGGGATCAACATCACCATTAACCATGGCCGGAACCCTCGCCCAACTGCACGCTGAACAACTCGCAGGGATAGCTATATGCCAATTTACAAATCCTGGGGCGCCAATCCTTTACGGAGGAATACCCGGGATGGCTAACCTCAAGACAATGGGATATCTGGGAGGTGCCGTTGAATGCGGAATGATGAATGCTGCGGTCCATCAGTTATCTGATTATGTAAAAATACCCAATTATAATTCATCGGGCCTTACAGACTCAAAAATACCCGATGGGCAGGCAGGATACGAAAAGGCATTTACTACCCTCCTTGCCGCAATGGGAGGGTCAAATTATGTTCATCATGCTGCGGGTATGCTTGAATCCATGCTTACGATAGCCTATGAGCAGTTTGTTATTGATGATGAGATCATAGGCAATGCCTGTAAAGTACTCAAAGGAATAAACTGTGATGAAGAACACATGGCACTGGATGTTATTGAAGAAGTAGGAGCAGGCGGTAATTTTATGATGTCCGCACACACCATGGAACACCTTTATGATGAATATTATATGGGAAACGGTGTGACTGACAAGAAAAGCAGGTCAGGATGGAAGAAAGATGGAGGCCTGGATATTAGCAAGAGGGCAAGAAAAATAGCAAGATCAATTCTTGATAAACCCTCCCGGAGTTATATTCCTGAAGATATTGATACGGAAATTAGAAAAAAGTTCAATATCCTGTTGGATAGGAAAATATGAGCAGGAAAATAATACGCCCTGACCTGCAATAAAATCATTTTTTTTAGGGTCAATGGGTTGTTAAAGGGGTTTCTGCAAACAAGTTAGATGTGGATGCTTGCGGTACTGCACTTGAGATTGCCAAAAAAAGGAGGTATCACCAGAGGTGGCTGAAGTAGTTCAAACCAGAGCCTGTTGCCACTGAAAAACTTATACAGGATGCGAAAAGGCGCCTAAGAACCTGTTTGGGAGGTAGTTCCAATGTTTTTACAGCCCTTTTATTAACTATTCTCATGATCCTGTTTTTTCTGAATAGTATATGGCTGTGCCATAGGCAAAGACCTCAATAGAGCCGATGCCCTTTTTTTGTGTGCCCTTTGATATACTGCTTGTATCGATTCTGAGGTTTACTATGAGATCGGCCTCCCTGCATTTTCCCTTCATCCTCAGGATCGCTTCTCTCCTGCCTCTGTCCAGGAGGCTTACATATGATTTAACCTCGCCCCCGAATATCATCCTCAAACTTGCAAGGAACCTTTTGAAATAATCATAAGATATTACGACTGATCCGCTGACAAATCTTGCACTGGTTACTCTGTCTTCATCGGGATATCTTTTACCGTTCAGGAGTGCAATATGGGCAAGCTCCTTTTCTCTTTTGTCGATCGACTGATAGTGTCTGTTTTCTATGATAGTTCCGGTAAAAAGGGCAATGATAATTAATGCAACCGGGATTCCCAGATAAATTATTATACCTGTAATTTCGGACATATGATTACCTATGCAACCTTTACGGCTGTTCCGTAGATATATAACTCGCTGGCACCCTGGGCAATTGATGAGGTATTGAACCTTATGTTTATGACTGCATTGGCCCCCATTTCCCTTGCCTGTGCTATCATCCTCTCCTTTGCCTGTTCCCTTGCATCCTCAAGCAGCTCGGTATACCCCTTGAGTTCTCCACCAACAAGGTTCTTCAGCCCTGCCATTATATCCCTTCCTAAATGTTTGGCGCGAACCGTACTCCCTGATACCAGCCCATAGTGTTCAACTATTGTCTTGCCAGGAACCTCTTCAATGTTGGTCAGAATCATAATTGCCTCCAGTTTCAGGTTGAAAATGAATTGAAATGCAAAATCATACTGTGCAAAAAAGCGCTGGGTGTCAAGCTGATACTATCCAAAGCCTAAAAGAGGGGGTAATTATAAGATATTTATTATTGATAGATAAGTCAGATCACTCTTGTCTAAAAACAATTTTCGGGTAGCAGTATAAATGACTGAATGGTAGCAAAGGGCATAAGGTGTATCTCATAGAATTGGGTATAACTGTAGGGCAGGCCTCCGTGCCTGCCCGCATATGGTGATGCAGGATGTAACCACATAGGTTGCCCCTGCAACCGCATTTGTATAATTACCCTTCTTGTTTATACCGGCTCCAGTTTACACTTGCTTGATGATGGTCATGGCCATTTTTCCCTGTCATTACCCGACCTGCCTCGCCTCCATCGCATTATACACTGGCTAGGATGGAAAAGCGAAATCAGATAATCCACCCTCAACTCATAAAAAAAGAAAAAATATTTTGCCTGTTTCATGATTTTAATGGTAATACAAATCAAAAAGTCTGACCTATAAAAACACAAAAAGCCATTATGTTGACTTTTAAATATAGCATTTAGCAATTTTGGCAACATTGCCAAAATGGCTAAATATCCAATCTTCTCTTGAGATTCCAATAAGACTCTCAAAAAACTCAATATCATTATAAAAACCACTTAATCTGCTAATATCTGGTTTTTTAAACTTGACCCAATAGCCAGGGTCTTGAGTATATTTGCCGAGACGTATTGTTGTAGTATATATCGTCTCTTTTTCTTCTTCACTATTTGCAGAACGTTGCCTAAGCATAATATCTCTTATTTCAGCAATAAGGCTGAATTTACGTATTTTAAATTCATTTATATATTCAAAACACTTTTTGAAAGCTTCCTTTTCATCAAAGTGTTCAAGCAATAGACTCCTCCAAGCGACTATATTTTTCAGAGTGAAGTCTACACTTGACCCAGTCATTGAATTCCTGAAATTCGCATACATCACATTTTTCGTCCTGTTCTAAACAATCATGTGCAGCCAAATATCCATGTAAGAAGGATTCCAAAGCCAATATATTAACTTTACTGAAATATAAACTTGGGCGTCTCTCAATTTGATATAAAAGGTCAAATATTTTCATAGTTCACATGGCTAACGACGCTGCTGTGGGGAGCGTGATTTTTACGCTTCCTTACAAGCAGCATGTTGTGCGTCCTTTCCTAAGTTTGGTCGTTTCCATAGAGGATACTATCTTTCTTGGTTTTCTTCCAACTCTGCTGTATCAAAGCGAAGCATAAGTTGAATACCACTAGAAAAGATAAACCTATGTTCGATGAGACCATCGTTCAGTAGTTCCAATTCATCATTGCCCAAGTCGCCAAAGCCGCAAGGCCCAGGTAGACCTTTTTCAGGGTCTCCAGTAGAACGAACAGCCACAACACCTCTATAATGCAGAGTGATATCTCGGCCCCCTTGCATGGTTACATCGCCAGCATCAAATCGCAGGCTTGCCTTTGACGATGGTATATCGATAGAGACTTCCCGAAGGGAAGCATCGACCAGGCAGAATTCTGACAATAGCCATTGTAGACCATTAGGCAACCTTGCTTGTATTCCTGATAGATATTTTTCATAGTCCTCGTAGGCTCGCAAATTTTCCGAGCTGTCGGCATCGAGATCTTGGTCGGCAATCCACCTATCAAGAGTGAAGTATTTCATCATATTCTTCCCTTTCGCATGGTAACTTCGATTTTATGGGTTTTCATGCTTATCTTCTTTATGAGGTTCCTGGTAAGAAAAAATGACAATGTGTTGAATAAAAAAATGGATGATACTGATTAAAATATTTCAGCTCGTTTTTATTTATCATTTCTGAGCGAGGTATTGATCTACTGCAAAACTCAACATTTTGATTAGATTTAGTCCATCTTTTATAAGCCCCGCTGCTTGCAGCGGGGCAGCTTATTTTTCCTGCCATATCATATAAAACCAACCTGGTTTGATGCATGGCCGTACAAAAAAACGGGGTTATCAGTGTGGGACTGAAGAACTGAAAAAAGCAAGTTGAAGACTGAAGTTAAGACAACTAACAACCTACAGTTTGCTAATGGATATTCCGCATCATTTTTCCCAGTGAGACCGGTCATTGGTTCCAACCATTCCGGCTGAAAAGTTCCAATTATTCCTGTTGAATGTTCCAGACAATCCGGTCTGATTCCAAACCGCATAAGAGACTTTATAATGGGTTAATGCATCGAGATTCGATGTAAATTCATTATTAAGGAGGTCATATACATGACCAAATATCTAGAAATCCTAAGGCTTTATAGCCTGGGGATAAATCAAACCGGCATAGCCGAAAGCTGCGGATGCTCAATGAAGACAGTGTCAAAAAGGGTACGTAGGTAAAAAAGTAAATCCAATAGTTTGATTAACCTTTCCACTACCCCTTTCCACCTCTTACTTTTAATACGGCAGAAAGTCACATAAAGGTGATTTGACCTTTATGCATTTCTCCATATCCCTCACCACCGGTAATACAAGGTGAGACGGGTACTCCCTGTTATGGTAAACGGTGATATCAATTGAGAGTGGAGAAGGATCAGTGACATAGGAGCTTTTCGAGTCCCACTGGTTATAATCCTTATTCTCACAGGCTATCTGCAGCCAGATTTTATGCCCCTTTTTAAAGGTATTAAAAATGGGTACAAGCTCGATCTGAAATTCATGAATTCAGTAACATATAACATACATTATTATAGCTAACCACGGAGGACACGGAGTTCAAGGAGATTTTATCTTCCCGACTTTTACTTCGTTCTCTCTGTGCTCTTGTATAGTTGAAGTAAAGGAATATAATTTAACCGCAAAGACGCAAAGGGCGCTAAGAAAAAAATATTTATTAATATTAAAATAAAAGGTATTTCTCCGTGCTCTCCGCCTGTCCCGCCATAGCTTCAGCGAAGGCGGATGTACTCCGTGGTGAAAATATACTTTATCGTGTTTACGAAAATATTAACTTAAGCTACAAAACCCTGTAAAAATGTATGACCACGCTGTTGGCCTTTCGCATACCCGTGGATATAATAACAGCTTTATTGAGCCAGTCGTATCTGCTACCTGCTTTTACCTCCATTTTTGCCGAGGTGCGCATGTAATACTCTGAGGGAGGCACATTCTCGCCCTTTGCAAGGCGGGCGAGTACCTCTTTAGGCGCAGTCCTTATACCTGTGTTTTCTACTAGGATGATCACGCCATCATCGGTCTTCAGGCTGTATTTGGCCATGAGATCAGCAGTGCCGTCTTCGCGAACTATCTGCCAGTCTGCTCCGCCAGCCAGTACCTCTCCTTTAATTTTAGGGCCTGTAACAGTACCGCCTGTAATATTGATTATCCTGCGGTTACCGTATGTGGTTTTACCCAGCTCCTGTGGTGGTGCCAGCGTTGCCGCTACTTCAAATAAAAATTCCAGATCGGGTTTAGGCAGCAGGTCATCTGCCGGTGTATTTGTTGAGGGCAAAACGAATACGGAAAGTGCTATAAGCGCAATAAAGAATCTTTTCATGATCTTTCCTCCAATGATAAAGGGTTGCTTAATATAACTTTTCTTTTACCTGGGAATCGGGTCAATTGCAGGCCAGAAGCGCGCTGTAGAGATGGGCATGGAACGGAAAAATGCAAGTACAGAGTGAATTTCATTGCCCCAGATTTTAAAGGCCTCAAAGGTCACGAGCGCGTTGCCTTCACCGTAGTTTGAACCGGTGTGACCGAAATTCATCCAGAGTAATACTATGCCCATCTCTTCGTCCACTGCGGCTACGCTCGCTATGATGCCCGGGTGCAGAGTGATGTACTGCTCGTACATCCCGCTATTCTCCATTTTGCTTCCCTTACCGGCCATTATTATTCCGTTTTCAACACGGTAGGTTTCCGGGGCAAAGGGTGTCCCTGCATCAGTAAAATTGCCTATGCGAAGACCCTCTGTGTATGTGAGGGCGATCTTTATCAGGGATTCGCGCGACTGTTTTTTACCGGCTGGAACCGGGTCATTCATCCCGCTGATGGGTGCGCCCAGTTGATTCGGCTTGATGCGTGACTCAGGTGTAATATGCTCAATAAGGGTTTCAATACCTGTGATCTTCATATCCTTCACATAAAGCAGCACAGAGCAGAGCGCCTGGTTATTACCTTCGCGAACAACGATATGCGTGGCTGCAACCTGCTTTTTCGTATCCAGATAATCATGGCGAAATGAGTCCTTTGATGTCACGGTCTTCCACAGCCCTTCGCCAAGTTTCATGATCTTTGAGTCCTCTGTGAAACGGACATCACTAGCCAGTGGCAGCATTGAGGGGTCATGCCCCACCAGGGCATCAATATACTGAGTAATCATCCCTTTCAGGCACTCCCTGTCACACTCCTGGGCAGGCGCGGTTTGAATTGAAAAGAGGTTAATGATTAAGAAAAACGCGGCAATCGTTATTACTCTGTGAGAAGGATGTGTATTATACATATATCTCTCCATGGTAATCTGAATACAGGATCAATGCATATCAAATATCTATCCTTTAAAACGCCCTGAAGTAATTGTCATTTGAATTATCCGGCTTTAAAAATATGCCGGGATCATTCTCTGACATAGCAGTCAGGGCGTTATCCGGTTTCAGGCGGTTAATATCCTATTCAATCGGTTCAAGTGGCCAGCCCATTGACGCAGCGCGGGGCCCGACAATCGAATGGATCAGATCTACCTCACCATCTCTTACCCTGAACATATGGCAATCCATAAGACCTGCTCCTGTGGGGCTTTGTTCACTTACTGAGTCTCCTCCTAAAAATGCCATAAATGCAATGGATATCCCCTTTTCAGTATCTACCCATACGCGCCTCGGTCCATGATTCATACTCGAGCCCATTCGTTTTATGAAGGTCACGGGCGAACAGTCATGGTCCATCCCAGTTGTCAGAAAACCATTCTCCCAGCGGTCACACACCTTTGCAAATGGTACGCTTGCGGTAGAGCCTTCTGCGAACAGTGCAAAATAGTTATCAGCAGCATTCGCCAGGACCTTGCGGGGCGCCCGTTTTTCGGGAGGTAAAATCGTATCCCAGTCCTGGTCTTTTGTTTCAAGTACCTTCTGAGGATTGAATGCAAAATCCCTCTCTCTGGCTATGATAGTCTCAATCTCGGTAATCTTGCCATTTTCAACCTTAAGCCTGTTTGCAAAGAGGATCGGGCGGACTGTCCCCTCTTTAGGCAATTCTGTGGGGCCTGCAAACAGGGCAGCAACATTGCCGTCACCTGTCTGGCCTGCAGGGGGTTTTTTTGCCCCGGCAAAGGTTTTGGGTGCTCCTGCCGGCGGTTTAGCTCCACCGGGGGCTGCCCCTCCGCCAAAACCCCCTCCCATGCCTGTTCCAACTGTTTTAGAGCTGAATGGTTCTTCTATTACCGCAATTGTGGCTGTTGTACATTTTTGGGTGTCGATCAGGGTGCGTTTGAGCAGGGGCTTGCCAGCGGTTTCCCAAAAGCCTTTCCCAACCTCTTTTACAATGCCGTTTTCAGTGAATTTTGCTGTAGAGGAAAGCGGCAGACCAGATGTATTGTGTGCCTGAATAGACTCAAAGTACTGGTCTGTTATCTTTGAAAGCGCCTCGCGGGTACAACTCGCTTCTCCTGCCTGAGCTCCTGATACCGAAGCACATATGAATACTGTAAGACAAATAGTAAGTAATAAAAATGCTGTTTTTTTCATCTTTGAATCCTCCGGAACAATGCAGTCTTCTAATAATAGAAAACAAATGGTTGATTGATAATATACAACTTTATGTGTCGTGGAGTATATGAAGGCAGATATTGTATGTCAATATACTTTTCCTTAATTGTGAATTGTGAATTGTGAATGGTGAATTAAAATTTTGAATCTGTAACCTTGCCTGTCCTGGCATAGCCTTGGCGACGCCGGAAATTTTGAATCATGTGCTTTCAGCCCTCAGCCCTCAGCTTTGAGCTTATCATCTCCCTGTGAATAGTTATGCCAGACACTGGATTTTCCTGCTACATCAGCCTGCTGCTATTACTTGTCATCCAATAACAGCATGAAAATTGCCGGATTCGCTCTGTTTGGCGGAGGACGATGAGCTTCAAAAAATCGCAGCAGATCATTAAACATCTCAGTAGTTATTGTGTGGGTAACGCCAGGATATATTACAAATTCATTTGAAATGCCGACTGACTCATAAATTGTATTGGAGAGTGGCCAGCGTTGCGATATTAAAGGTTCCTGGATGCAGTCAAGCAGATTACAAATCATATCCTTATCATTCCCTGTAAACCATCGAGTATCAAGCGCATCATTGCGATCAGCTCCCACCTCTTTTCCCTTTCCTTTCCAACCCATTAACTGTAAACCCATTGTATTGATTCAAATCGCAAACACTTATCCAACTGACAACATATATACGATAACTTTTCTGAGAATACAGTATCCACCTGATTTACACGAAAAGAGCAGGTGATTAATATATCATTTCAAAATTTAATCAGGAGGGATGTATGCAGAGAATAGTTCCACATTTGTGGTTTGACAAGGAGGCCAGGGAGGCGGCTGAATTTTATGGTGATGTCTTCGGGAATGGTCCCAGGGTGATCAATATGACGACTTTGCATGATACCCCTTCGGGTGATGTGGATGTGGTCTCATTTGAAGTATGGGGTTACAGATACATTTTAAGAATGAAGAAGTTTGACCTTGCTGAATTGGAGAGTGCGTACAATAAAAGAGAATAATAAAAAAACAGGTGTGCGCTGCTCATTTTATTTTGTATGATAGTTACAAAATACTCAATGAAATGAATAGGAAAGAGCTGATGATGCTGTTTTTATAAGCTGTCTGTGTGCTGTAAATACGAACAAGGCGCAAACCATAATGAACATAAATATTAAGCGCTTCTCAAAGGACTGAATTATGCTTAATAAGTTGATAAGATTCTTCCTTGAAAACAGGCTCATTACAGTGCTTTTACTTGCGCTGTTTGTGGCCTGGGGCATTGTAACAGCTCCCTTTAACTGGAATATTGATTTTCTGCCGAGAGATCCTGTCCCGGTGGATGCCATTCCTGATATTGGTGAAAATCAGCAGATTGTTTTCACCGAATGGATGGGAAGAAGCCCCCAGGATGTAGAAGACCAAATTACTTATCCGCTTACCACTGCATTGCTGGGGCTGCCCGGAGTTACCTCTGTGCGAAGCACCTCCATGTTCGGGCTTTCATTCATTGCCATCATTTTTAATGAAAACGTAGAGTATTACTGGAGCAGGACAAGGGTTTTGGAGAAACTCAACTCCCTTTCGTCAGATATTCTGCCGCAGGGTGTTTCACCTGCTTTAGGCCCTGACGCCACTGGTTTGGGGCAGGTGTACTGGTACACACTGGAGGGCAGGGATGAAAATGGAAGGCCCGCCGGAGGATGGGACACTCACGAGTTGAGAAGCATCCAGGATTTTTATGTCAAATATGGTCTTACTGCTTCCGAAGGTGTTTCAGAAGTCGCTTCCATTGGCGGGTTTGTAAAAGAATATCAGGTTGACCTTGACCCGGTGGCTATGAAAGCTCACGATGTAAGCATGATGATGGTCATGGAAGCCATCAGAAGCAGCAACCTTGACATCGGGGTAAACACCGTTGAGATGAATCTGGTGGAATACTATGTTCGAGGTTTAGGCTATGTAAAAAGGTTACAGGATTTGGAACAGGCAGTAGTTAAGGTCACTGACAATATTCCGATTCGTATCCGTGATATTGCCAAAGTAAACATAGGCCCTGCATCTCGTGGGCATAGCGGGTTCCTTGACAAGGGCGGGGCGGAAGCCGTGGGCGGTGTTGTAATCGCCAGGTATGGCGATAACCCTTTGAAGGTAATTCAAAACGTTAAAGATAAAATCAATGAGATAAGTCCGGGCCTGCCCTCCAAAACACTGGAGGAGGGCACTGTATCAAAAGTCACCATTGTTCCCTTTTACGACCGCACCGAATTGATCTATGAAACGCTCGGCACACTCAATGAGGCAATAAGCCTGCAAATACTGATCACCATTATTGTTATCATTATTATGGTGTTCCATTTGCGGGCCTCCCTCATGATCTCTGCATTGCTGCCCCTTGCCGTGTTAATGTGTTTCATAATGATGAAATACCTGAAAGTAGATGCCAATATTGTCGCCCTTTCAGGGATTGCCATCGCAATTGGGACGATGGTGGATCTGGGCATTATTCTGATGGAAAATATCCTGCGGCATAATGAAGAAGCCCCGCCCGGTCAGCCACTGATTGAAACGGTTTACAATGCCTCTACTGAAGTGGCTTCCGCAATCCTGACAGCAGTTTCAACCACCATAGTGAGCTTCCTTCCAGTATTTACCCTGCAGGCTGCCGAGGGGAAGCTGTTCGGCCCTCTGGCATATACCAAATCCTTTGCACTGGCAGCGGCATTGGTCATCACCCTGTTCATGATGCCTGCTTTCGCCTATTGGATGTTTTCTCTTAAAACTATTCGAAACCTTTATCGTGCTGCGTTGAATATTCTTTTAACCATCTCAGGTATTATCGTTTTATGGTGGTCAATATGGGCCGGTTTTGTATTATTTATTTTAGGTGTAAATAACATCCTTGGAAACCTTGCAGTAGAGCAAAAATTACCCTCTGAAAATCTAAATACCTTTATCAATAATTATCACAATACAGTAACTATCGCCATTGTGACTATTGCTGTATCGCTGTTATTAGCTGTGGAATGGATGCCATTAGGTGTAGCAAATAGCCTGCTGTTAAATTTTCTCTTTATTGCTTTAATCATCGTGGTGGTTCTGGGTGGCTTCAAACTGTTCATCCGCGGCTACCCTGTTATTCTAAACTGGTGCCTGGGGCATAAAAAGATTTTCCTGTTTCTGCCTCTATTGATAATTCTGTTTGGTGTGAATATCTGGTTGGGGTTTGACAGAGTTTTTAGTGTTATCACGAAAATGACGGACAAGAGAGGCTGGAACATCCGCACAACCCCGGTCTGGAGTTCCCTGTCGCATACTTTCCCTGGAATCGAGAAGGAATTTATGCCGGCCCTGAATGAAGGGTCATTTCTGCTGATGCCTACCTCAATGCCTCATTCTGGCGTAGAAGCCAATATAAAATATGTTCAGCAACTGGATATGCGCGTGCAAGCAATCCCGGAGGTGGAAATGGTAGTCGGGAAGGCCGGGCGTGCGGAAACTGCCATTGATCCGGCACCTATTTCAATGTTTGAAAATATTATTCTCTATAAAACCGAATACATCAATGATGAAAACGGTTATCCGATTCGATTTAAAGTGGATAAACATAGGAAATTTATTAAAGATAATAAAGGTGAACTCATTCCTGACAATAAGGGACTATATTTTCGTCAGTGGCGGGATCACATTAAAACTCCTGATGATATCTGGAATGAAATAGTGAATGCCACTGACGATATTCCGGGAGTAACATCAGCGCCTAAACTGCAGCCCATTGAAACCCGTCTGGTGATGCTTCAAACCGGAATGCGGGCGCCAATGGGGTTAAAGGTCTTTGGCCCTGACCTCAAAAGCATAGAGGGATTCAGCCTGGAAATTGAACAACTGCTTAAAGAGGTGCCGTCAGTAAAACCGGAAGCGGTTTATGCTGACAGAAGTCTGGGTAAACCCTATCTGGAAATTGATATCAACCGCACCGCCATTGCCCGCTACGGGTTGAATATTGCCGATGTTCAAATGTATCTGGAGGTGGCACTGGGCGGAATGCCCTTAACAACCACCGTTGAAGGGCGTGAGCGGTATAACATAAGGGCAAGATACGCCAGGGAATGGCGGGACAATCCTGAGGCTATGAAGCGGGTTTTAATCCCCGCACCCACCGGGCAACAGATACCATTAGGCGATCTTGCGGCAATTGAATATCGTCCTGGAGCGATGATGATCAGGGGTGAAAATACATTTTTAGTGGGTTATGTGCTTTTAGATAAGCAAGACGGATTTTCGGAGGTCACTGTAGTTGAACATGCTGACAATTTTCTGAAAGCAAAAATCGCCTCGGGAGAATTAAAGGTTCCACCAGGAGTGAGTTATAAATTTTCAGGAAGTTACGAAAATCAGGTGAGGGCGGAAAAGCGTCTGGCAATCGTAGTACCTCTGGTGCTGGCAGCTATTTTTCTTATACTCTATTTTCAATTCCGCTCTACTTCAACATCATTGATGATCTTTTCTGCTATTACCCTTGCCTTTTCAGGTGGTTTTGTAATGCTTTGGCTGTATAGTGAGAGCTGGTTTATGGATTTCTCCATGTTTGGGATCAATATCAGGGAACTGTTCCAGATGAAAACCTATAACCTGAGTGTAGCGGTCTGGGTGGGCTTTATTGCCCTGTTCGGGATTGCCACGGATGACGGGGTGGTTATTTCAACCTACCTGATGCAGAGTTTCAAAAAATATAAGCCTGAAAATATTTTTGAAATAAGGAAAGCAGTACTGGAGGCAGGAATGAAAAGGGTAAGACCCTGTTTAATGACCACAGCAACCACCTTACTGGCATTACTGCCGATCCTTACATCTTCCGGAAGGGGCGCTGATATAATGATACCAATGGCAATTCCCGCTTTCGGGGGCATGGCAGTTGCTTTAATTACGTTGTTTGTTGTTCCCGTGTTGTACGCCAGCCGGGAGGAATATCTAACTAAAAGAGATATAAGATGAAAATCAAGATGATAACCATATTGCTTCTGTTTGCCATCTCGGGAACGGCCACCGGGAAATTGTTAGACGATTACCTGGTAATTGCGGCAGAAAACAATCCCAGTCTGAAGGCAAAATACCTGCAGTATCAGGCAGCATTGGAACGTGTGCCGCAGGTCGGTTCACTGCCTGACCCGCAACTTGGTTTCAGTTATTTTATAATGCCGATGGAACGCTATATTGGTGATCAGACAGGATCAATCTCATTGATGCAGATGTTTCCGTGGTTCGGAACACTGGAAGCAGCCAGAGATGAAATGACCTGTATGGCAAAAGCCAGATTTGAAGAGTTTAATGAAGCCAAATCAATGCTGTTTTATGAAGTGCGGGCAAATTGGTATGCTTTGCAATTACTGGAAAAAGAAATTGCCATTACCAGTGAAAATATCGAGTTGCTCAAGACAATGGAGCAGGTTGCCATAACAAAATTTAAAAGCGGCGGACAGAGCAGCAGCAATTCAGGCAGCTCCGACAGAATGGGGGGGGCAGGCAATCAAAACATAAATATTCCGGGAACCGGTATGGGCGGAATGGGTATGCGGGGACAGACATCAACCGGGAGTTCTTCCTCCGGAAATATGCCGCAAGCAGATGGAATGAAAAATATGGTTGTCAGCGGCAGTATGATTGATGTGCTGCGTGTGCAGATGGAGATTAACGAACTCAAAAATAGCCTTTCACTGTTGGGAGATAGTAAAATTCCAATCATTGCCCGGTTCAATCAACTGCTCAACCGATACAAAGAAGAACCTGTAATATTACCTGATACGATCCTGGCTTCATCATTGCCGGCGCCTCTTAATGAAATCCCTGACAGCATCAGGGACAATAACCCGATGTTGAAAATGCTGGAACAGGAAGAGGCAGCCTACATTGCACAGGGAAAAATGAATCAGAAAATGGGTCTGCCGATGATTGGAGTGGGCCTGCAATATGATATTTTCAAACCGAGGGCCAATAGCGAAAGTATGGATAATGGAAAGGATATGCTGATGCCGATGTTTACTGTTACCATTCCGGTTTGGCGAAAAAAATATAGAGCATCTGTCAATGAATCTGCCTTTATGCGTCAATCAGTCATTGAACAAAGGCAGGATGTGAGTAACCAGTTAATTGTGAATTATGAAGATGTCCTGAAAGATTACAAAGATGCAGAGCGCAGGTCAAAGTTGTATCAAGACCAGACCTTACTTGCAGATCAGGTCTTGAATATTCTCATGGTGCAATACACCACCGAAGGAAGCAGTTTTGAAGATGTGCTGAGAATGCAGCAGCAGCTTTTGGATTACCGCTTAAAATATCTGGATGCACTCATTGACGGGAACATAGCAGTTGCCATGATACAACGGCTGATGGGGCGTTAAAACTTAAAAGGAACAGAAATGAAACAACTATTAAAAAATAAATTTTTTCAATTCGGCCTAGTGCTCATTGCTGGTCTATTTTCAGGATGGCTGCTTTTTAAAACAGATCACTGTTCTGAAAAAACCCATATTCACGAACAGGTTAAAGAGACAACCTACACCTGTTCCATGCACCCGCAGATCCGTCAAAACGGACCGGGCAAATGTCCGATTTGCGGAATGGATTTAATCCCCTTGACTACAAAATCAGGGTCGGAAGAAAGCAGTCCCTTTGTGTATTCAATGTCGCCACAAGCAATAGCGCTGGCAAACGTACAAACCCAAAGGGTAAAAACAGTTTCGCCTGAACACGAAGTATACCTTACAGGTAAAATCGCCATCAATGAACAAAGACTGGCAACAATAACGGCAAATTATTCAGGCCGGATTGAAAAACTTTTTGTAGATTTTACCGGGCAGCCGGTTAATAAAGGGCAAAAACTGGCAAGCATCTATTCCCCTGAACTGGTTACTGCGCAAAAAGAGCTTATCGAATTTTTAAAACTCAAGGGTATTAATCCTGCGCTTTACAATGCATCAAAGGAAAAACTGCGTTTATGGAAAATTACCGAAAAGCAGATTTTGGAAATAGAAAACAGTGGAAATGTGCTGACAGAATTTGATCTCTATGCTGACCAGTCAGGCATAGTGATAAGAAGATATATTACCAAAGGCGATTTTGTAAATAAAGGCACACCTCTTTTTGAAATAGGGGACCTGAGCAATGTCTGGGTCTTGCTGGATGCTTACGAAAGCGACCTTCCATTTATGAAGGTCGGCCAAAAGGTTATCTTCACGGCTGCATCTATCCCGGGGAAGGAATTTACCTCCAGCATCTCTTTTATAGATCCATTAATCAATCCCCAGACAAGAACAGCATCAGTCAGGGCTGAACTGGTCAACCCCCAAAACACACTCAAGCCTGAAATGTTTGTAAAAGGCAGAGTCAAAGCAGGCTTGTCAGTAAGTGATAAATCTCTCGTAATCCCGAAATCATCACTCTTGTGGACAGGCAAACGTTCTGTTGTATATGTGAAGGTCACGAATACCGAATTTCCCGCCTTTGAAATGCGAGAAATTACCTTGGGCGCTTTTTTGGGTGAATATTATATTGTGGAAAGCGGTCTGGCCGAAGGTGAAGAAATTGTTACGAACGGGGTTTTCGCCATTGATGCGGCAGCGCAACTAAGCGGCAACTACAGTATGATGAATCGTGAAGCATATGACAGTATTGATGTGCCCGATATGTTTAAGGAACATCTGTCAGAATTTGTAAACCAATATTTTGAAATAAAAAACAGTCTGGTTAAGGGCAATTTTCAACTGACACAAGCCAATGCAAGGAAACTTGAGACTAACCTGAATAAAATGGAGATGAAATTACTTAGCAAAGAGGCTCACCCGGTCTGGATGGAGCATCAGGCCAAAGTAAAAGAAAACGCGGAACAATTGCAGCAGGCTGAAGAGATTGAAAAACAGCGTGAAATATTTTCATTGTTATCAAACCAGATTATTGAAACCATAGAGACATTCGGGACACAGACAGAGACTGTTTATGTGGCATATTGTTCAATGGCATTGAATAACAGGGGAGCATACTGGCTGAGCGAATTTGAGGAGATAAGGAATCCCTACTTTGGTGATGCAATGCTTACTTGCGGTGAGGTAAAAAAGATAGTCAGAGGAAAAGGGGAAATCGGATCAAAGTCAAAACAAATTCAGGGGCATCAGCACTAGTCCCATCACATTTGCAGGCACTTTGCAAAGTCCATGCCTCTGGCCCTACGCCACAATAAAAACCTCTGTAAAATCCTACTGCTTAAACTGCGGCAGCTTATGGAGATACTTTTCAGGATTTTCAAGGAACTGTTTTTCGCAGCCGGGACAGCAGAAATAGACCATCTTGCCTTTATATTCGACAAAATATTCCTTATTGATGGGCGCATCCATAACAGGGCATAGTGTCTGCTCGCCCGTCATTGCTGCCTCACCTTCGGCCTGCTGGGCAGCATGATTGTGAACCGCATGATCATGTCCTGCGTGGTCGTCGTTCTCTGAGCCGCAACCGGCAAGAATATAAACGCCGGTTATCAGCACTACTACGGTCAATAGTTTGATAGCCTTATTCATCACTGTTTTATCCTTTCCTATAATTTAAAATATGCACACATTTAAGCGGTACTATAAGGTTTCATTGTGAAATTTAATACAAACCGATTTATGTGCATATCTTTCATGTACTCACTGATGTAACTTTACTGAGTTACTGGAAAATATCCAGTTTGTTAAAAAAACATAAGGATGGATATGTTGTATGTCAATAGTAACTTTCGTAACGGTAACTTCTTGACATTTGTTTGCTGCATAAAACAGAAACGCTAGGAGCTATGTTATTATTGGAAAAAGTGCATTATTTATCAGTTTATGCTTGCATTTTAGTTGTAAGTATCCATAATTCCCTATCAGCTTTATTAACAACTTTAAAAGGAGCGTAAAACATGAACAAAGGCGATTTGATTAATGAAGTGGCAAAGGTTGTAAGCACAAAGAAAGAGGCACAAGCAGCGGTAGATTGTATTTTTGATTCTATTACCAAAACACTTAAAAAGAAGGGTACCGTTACACTGGTCGGTTTTGGCACTTTCAAGGTAAACAAAATGAAGGCGCGTACAGGCCGTAATCCCCAGACCGGAGAGGCAATCAAGATCAAGGCAAAGAATGCTCCGAAGTTTTTAGCCGGCAAGGCATTGAAAGACGCTGTGAACTAGTTGGGAGAAAGGGGTTCAAGGAACACAATACTCCGGAAAACATATTTCACTTAAAAAGCCTTTACTCGGGTTTATTACCCGGATGAAGGCTTTTTTTATGGTCTCTTCCTCTCACGCCGTCTTGTCCTGTCATAGCTTTATGCGTCTATGGTTGACAGTACATCATTAATACGACACTAATTGTTCCCTCCACATGGCTACCCCCTCGAAAGGAAAAGAAATGTATATTGACATACAAAACATGGAGCCATATACTCCACACCAAAAAGAGAAATATTTTCATTTTGAACAGCAGTGAAAGGCTGATTTTTTAACATAAGGTCGCAGGGATGATCGGAAATCAGTAAAACAGCTTGTCTTTTTATTAACATAGAAACAGGAGGAAAGGGTATGAGTAGATTTGTATGTGTATTGTTATGTGCATTTTGTTTTATTATAGCGAATGCGTTCGCTCAACCACCAGCCGGTATGCCTAAAATGGGGCCGATGACAGAGGGTTCAGGGCCTTATGCTGTGGCAATTGTAGAAGGTGATGCAAGTTTACCCAATCATACAATTTACCGGCCAAAGGACTTGAGCCCATTTAGTAAATCGAATCTTATGCCGGTGATGGCATGGGGCAATGGAGGGTGCTCCAGTTCCTCCCGTATGCACGCCAACTTCCTCGCTGAAGTGGCATCACATGGTTTTCTTGTTCTTGCCCTTGGCCCCTATGTTGCAGAATCCAAGACTGAAGGCAGCGGCATGATGGGTATGGGCAGCGGCACTAAATCCGCCCAGATGATTGAGGCCATTGACTGGGCAACGGCTGAGAACACGCGCAAAGACAGTAAATACCATGGTAAACTGGACCCATCAAAGATCGCAGTAGCGGGTATGAGCTGCGGCGGCCTCCAGGCACTTGAGGTTGCCCCTGATCCCCGTATTAAGACACTCATGGTAATGAACAGCGGGCTTTTCGGCCCTGGCGGAAGGCCAAAAATGGCGCCACCTAAAGAGGGTATGCCTAAAGAAGGCATGCCTAATGCGGGTGCGCCGAAAGCAGGCGCAGGTGCCCCGCTCATGAATATGCCTGAAGTCGGTAAAGAGGTCCTTGCAAAACTGCATTCGCCCACAATCTATATCATCGGTGGGCCGACTGATATTGCCTACCCGCAGGCCATTGATGATTATGCAAAGATTGACAAGGTCCCTGTGGCCATTGCTAATTATGATGTAGGGCACGGCGGTACATATCATGAGCCGAATGGCGGCGAGTTTGGAGTGGTTGCCACAGCATGGTTGAAATGGCAGTTGAAGCAAGACAAGGCTGGTGAAAAGATGTTCACAGGCTCAGACTGCGGTATGTGCACTCGTGAAGGGTGGAAATATGAAAAAAAGATGATCCCTTAAAACGCTACAATAAGCATATAAAGTACCAGTTTTTTAATTTAGAGGGGGAGTATAAATAAGGAAATAACTATTCTGCAGCTCATAACTTATTTATGCTCTTCCCTCTTTTTTACTAACAGACCGGGAGGTTAAAGATTGAAAAAGATATTTTTATTATTCACATTATTTTTAATTATAGTTTCAGGGACATCTCTTGCCCAAACAGGAAAGGTTCCTGATGGAAAGAGCGCCTTTTACGCATCCCACAGTCTTATGTGGGATATGCCCCCTGTCCTGGCCGAGATTGCAGGATTCTACGGCATCAAAGACCATAAGGTCCTGGGCATCCAGCGCCTTGGTGTGTCACGTACATCACAGCACTGGGATTTGCCCGACGATCAGAATCAGGCGAAAAAGGCCCTTAAGGAGGGAATAGTAGAGGCCTTTGTCATGTCTCCAATCGGCATGCCTGACCCGGGTATTGACAACTTTGTTAAACTGGGTCTGGAGCATAACCCGAATACAAAGTTCTATATCCAGATATCATGGCCAGGTATGGGTCTGGTGGATAACAATGACATGGAAAGCATGATGGGCGGCATGTTCGGAAGAGGCCCAGGAGGCGGCGCTCCAGGCGCTCCTCCGGGTGCACCTCCTGCAGGTAAACCTGCGCCTAAAGGGGCAGGCGGGCCAGGAGGTTTTGGTGGAGGCATGTTCGGAAGCAAACCTGATTACAACAAAACCCCCGAAGAGATTGCCAAAATCAATATCAAAAACAACAGGTCAGCCGAAGAGCTGGCCATGAAGCTAAACCGGGAAGCAGGCAGGACTGTTGTTTACCTTGTTCCGACTGCCCAGGCACACAATGCTTTAAGGTCAATGATTTATAATAAAGAGATGCCGGGTATGACTGACCAGGGGGAGGTATTCAAAGATGTTATCGGACATCCCACTGAACCGGTAATTGCCCTGAACGCCTATCTGCATTTTGCAGTCATGTACGGCGTGAGCCCGGTTGGCCTGCCTGTCCCAGGTATACTGAAAAATGCCGGCAAGCCGGAATATCGGGAAGAAAATTTCAATCGTGCCCTGCAGGAGCTGGCCTGGAAAACGGTTATTGATTATCCTCAGAGCGGTTTAAAGGCTCAGGCAGGGGTGACGCAGGGGGAAGGTGAGTATACAGGAATGGAGAAGATACTGATTCCACACAAGTCATGGCAATGCGGGATGGCAGACGGCATACCTGTGCCTGAACAGGGAAAGCCTGTTCTGGTTGCTGATATGAAACTGGATCAGACCTATAATATGGGCAGGACTCCCTATGGAGACAGGGTCGTTTATGTTGTTAAGGGGGGAACAATAACCGGAGAGAAGATAAAAGGTTCAGTGATGTTCGGGGGCCTGGACTTTCAGTTGTCTTTTTCAAACGGCGCAATGGAGGTTGAAGAGATATTCGTATTGCAGGCCGACGATGGTAAGTACATCTACCTGAGGATCGCAGGAGCTGCAGCGGATCCCAGCGATGTAAGGATAGTGCCGGAATTTGAGGCGTCGAGCGCCAGCAGCCATAGCTGGCTGAACACGGGGAAGTTTGCCGGGAGACGTGAGCTGGACCTAAAAGCAGGAACCATGAAGATAAGTATATTTGATGTATCGAAAGTCGCAATGAAGCCGGATGAGGTAAACTCGATCAGGGTATCAAAGCCGTCGGGGTTTCAGGACCAGTCCTGGGACTACCGTAGGGCATCAATGGATGAGAAACAGGGTGAACTCTTGATCAAAGAGAATGTAACCCTGAGCCCGGGCCAGATGGTGGGAGAGACAGGCAGGAGCAACCGCAACATCATCCCCATCACCGGCGGGACAGTCAGCGGAAAGATTGAGGGAAAGGTGCTGGCTGCGGGTGCGGACTACCAGAACCTCTCTAACCCGGCAACGATCGATGCGCGCTATTTGTGGCAGACCAGCGACGGTGAGGTGATCATTGTACGTAATGCCGGAGGGTTTGGAAAACTGGCGCCCACATTTGAGGCGAGGGTGGACAGCAAATACGCATATCTGAACAACGGGCTGTACCTGAGTTCGCCTCCGGGAATGGGTTCGGGTGGTGTATCACTTACCTTTTATGAAAGCGTGAAGTGATCAGGATCAAGGCAAAAAAAGTACCAAAGATAGTAGACTTATAAGCCTTGAAAGATGGTGTGAATTAGTTACAGATTAAAGATTTGATTCTTTGCCCGATTCGTCCACCGCAGTAGCTTGGTACGAACGGTGGATGAGTTGGGAAAAAGGGTTCATCAAGTAAAGACGATATATGAAACTGGCACACACTGGTAAAATCGGGATATTTTATGACCCGCTGCTCAAAGAAGGCTCTTTTAAGGCAAGCCACCTGGAACAGATCAGGGCGGCAGCTCCCGAATCCTATATTGAACGCTGTTATTTATTATCGAAAACTTAATTGGAGAGTGCCTTATGTCAATGAATATTGATATTGGTAAATATGTCTTTAAAAGCGCTGTTGTAACACCTCCTGATAATCTTTTTGGAACTGCACCCAATAATCCTTCCATACTGTACATAAATCAGAATAGAGAGAGTAATTTCAATATTGCCTCGTGGCTTATTACCCACCCATTTACCATGGAAGGGGAGACCTTTTATCACGATTATGACCAGTTCTTGTTTTTCTGCGGATCAGACCCTTTAAACAGGGGTGAACTGGGCGGGGTAGTTGAACTCTATCTGGGTCACGATATGGAACACCTGGAAAAAATAATAATAGAAGAGTCTACCATTATCTTTGTTAAGGCCATGATGCTCCATTGCCCTTTAAGGTTTGTTGAAATATACGACAAGGAAAAGCCCATAATTTTTCAGGACATCACCTTATGCGGGCAGTACAGTAAATTCAAACCGGGCAGTACACAGAGACTGAATGTGGATGGAAAACCGATTGATGATGCAGGAAACCTGATAAAGTAGAAAATTGTTGTTCTAAAACATGTCACCCCTATGGGGCTGATAATTAAAATGATACACATAGTGCTATTAACATGCCACACCTACGGTGCTGTTATTGCTTCTCTATAGCAGTAACACCTAAATGATGGTTAATATTTCACATCTGTGTTGCTATAACATGACATGATTAGAAGTGTTTTATTTAGCCCCGTAGGGGTAGCATCTTAATAGAAAATAGATTATTAGACAAAACAAAGCCCCATCGGGGCGACATGTTAAACAACATTTACACCCACTATAGGAGCAAGCATAATTCATATAAAAGTTTTTTAAAGCCCTGAAGGTTTTAATCTTCAGGGCTCAAAGGCTTCATAGATGCTGATTTAAAAACTAGGGCAGTTCAATCTTCACTGAAACCGGGACACTCATCCAGCGGCTCGCACCGAGCCACGAAAAGGGCGCTCAGCCTCAATGCCCGCCCGTAGCCACAACAAGGAAATTCCCTGGTGCTGCCGCCACTGGCACCCCTTTTTTAATGACATCCTGTTCAGCGAGTAACGTTTTAACGAAGTTACCCGGTTCAGTGGGCCTTCCAAATTCGTCTGTCAGAACCAGGCCTTTAAATTTCTCCAAGGGTACACGGGCCATGTCCCATAACTCCTTTGCATAGCCTGCCTTGGTGGCATCCCCCATCAGACCGGCAGTCACCCTCTGCATCTCTGTAACCACCAGTACCCCTGCATACTGCTCCTCCCACACCTTCTGGCTTTGTGGCCAGATATCCTTGTTGGGCGCAATGCCCGCTGCCAGATTCGCTAATGACCCCATAACACTCATATTCATCTGGTCTATACCAAGCACAGTAACAAGGTTTGTTTCAGGCGGGTAGCCGAGCTGAACACTCACCGGCTCCCATCCCGCGCCAAGGGATGACACATCTTCGGATTCGGCTATTACAATGCCTGCATATGTGCCGGTGTTTCCCGCCAGGTTTGAAGGCTTTATACCTCTCCCGTTTCCGGGGATAACGGAGAGTGCAAGATTTACGGCCCGGCCTATGGAGCCATTGGCAGGGTACCTGTGATTGGGCCCAAATGCATTTGAGGATGAATTGATCCCTATCTTCTTTGCATAGGGGCCGTTCACAATAACAAGGGGGGCCGCAGACCTCATCACGGGCCAGTAGCTGTCCCATTTGACAGAGGTTATGGCCTTTAAGGCCGCGATAATTACAGGCATATATTCCGGTCTGGCGCCTGCCATTGCCGATACAACTGCAATCTTCTCGATAGAAAATTCCGCATTGGATGGCCCCCAGATACCGATTATTGTCTCAGGGGAAATGGGTGTGCCACCCAGCATTGTGTTCACATGTTCCCGGGTGGGCGGGACAAGGGGTAGCCCATCCCCCCAGCCCATTTCAAGGTAAGAGCTGTTGAAACTTTCCTCTGCTTCAAGAAAGGTTTGTTCAGTATAGGTAAAGGCCTCTTCTGAGGGGACCCATTTATCATCTTTAAGAATCATGTGTTGAGGCCTCCAGTTCATCAGCCCCTTTTCAATAAATTGAAATGCCTCAGGGGCCAGCCCCTTTATGCCTTCTGATGTAAAGGTCTCATATTCATTAAAATTGATGCCAGGATAATCTATGTACCCCTTTGAAAGAACTACGCCCATAAAACGCTCTTCGTGGCGTTCGTTATAGAGTGTAACAGTCGGGATACCTTTTTCTTCAAGAGTAATGGCGATGGAACCCATCGCACCGATGCACCCTCATCACCCCCCAAAGCCGACCACAACCCCGTCGGGTTTTTCAGCGATAATTGCATCCACCACCTCATTTTCCGGCATAAACTTCATGGGCAGTTCAGCATAGTGAACAACCTGTGTGTTAGGATATTTTTCTTTGAACATCTTCTCCAGCATATCATAGAGTTCTGCCCCTTTGCCCGCGTACACCTGGTCAGGCGTAGCTGACAGGTACATGGCGATCTTTTTACCCTCAAGTGTGTCCAGACGTGGCGCAAGGACTTTATCCTTTTTTACATGGCCCTGAGGGTTCAGCACTGTCAGGGTAACCTTTGGAGATGCGGCAGGTTTTATATCCATATCACTCTTTTGAGGCGGCTCACTGCCGCATGAATAAAGCATTGCCAGGATTACCAACAGGGTGATAAAAAAACCATTTTTATTCCTCTTCATGATCCCTCCTTTCCTTTAGTTGATAATTTGTTCTTTTCTTTGTTTGTCTTATCTGCCATCCCAATGCCCTGAACCAGGACCTTTTTAGATGGTCAGCCTCAGCCTTTTGCAGCTTTCAGCCTTGCAGCCGTATATAAGATACTCAAAATCAATAATGCTGCCGATATAACAGCAAGAACATCCCAGAAGCTTATAAACATGGCGCCCGCGGCCCCGCCCAGGGCCGATAATATTGGAAGTCATCAGGGGCAGAAGGCTGCAATTAATGCCAGCAGGGATCCGAAAAATCCCATGCCGCTTTTCCTGCCGGATTGTTCAGCGCCCAGTACCCCAATACCGAAAACAAAGAGCGCAATGGATATCATTACCAGGATTGAGAGTATAAACCCTTTAGCCATATCAGACGGTGTTGTGTTCCATATCACCTGCCCGAACAGAAGATGAACCCTGCCGCCTTTGCCTCCCATGAAGATAAATACGGCCAGGTAAAGGGCTGCTGTAATAACCCCGCTTATGATAGCTTTTTTATTTTTCAGGGCATTGCCAGTAATTGAAAGGATCTGTTTCCTGTCCCTGATGATATGCCATTTATAAACTGCTATCCCGACAACGACTGCTGACAGCAGCAGTGCAATACCATTAATTGCAAGTGTCATCATTTTATCTGCAATCCTCTCTTTCTGTCGTTATTGATTATCGGTAGCCCTGAACCAGGGCTATTCACCAGGGCCTTTTCAGTCTCAGAAAAGGTGTTTGAACTCTATGCCTCCATCTCCTATCCTGACACCTGATTTTATCAGTGTGTTGCGAAGGTCTACCCCCTTATTCTCGTTTTTAAGGTGGAAGAATTTTCCATCCCCGGTCTCTGCCCTGAGGATATTAGGCAATACATGCCATTGTATCTCTTTGATCTTCCCCTCTTTAGCCATTGCTATCATTTCATCCAGGTTTACTTCCTCTCCCCAGTTTATAACAGAAGAGCCGTGTGCATCACTGGACCTGTTATCAGGCGTGCTATCTTTTGAAGATTCCCCGCAGGCGGTAAGGGTTAAAATAAGCTGTAACAGGAGCAGGAAAAGGATATATCCGGAGATTTTAAATATCATACGGCGACCCATAGTATAATAAACAGATATTAAGGGACCTTGGAATTTATTGAATATTTGAAGGGTATAGTAAAATCGGGGCAAGTGTCAATAAATCATTTTTCACACAAAGTCACAAAGCTCACAAAGTTAAAAAATATAAAAATGTTATGTAAAGCATTTGATTTACTTAGTGTTCTTTGCACCTCTGTGTGAGCTGTTTCTTTAGGCTTTTGCTTTTCGCCTTAGCTTGTCGCCTGTGCGCTGAAAGCTCTATCAACAGCGCCATAGGTGCGGAATGTTAGCAGCATTCGAATGAAATGCAAGCAGGTGTGAAGAGATAAAGGTAATAGTAAAAAATAAATTTATTACTATTTGTTCTTGACAGTAACAGGTCGATCATATATTTCTGTTTTTGTTTTTAACAGGCAGATAATTACCGATAACGTTTTTCATAATTCCTTGGGAGGGGGGTTTTACTTCGGCAATCTATCCTAGCTCCTGAGAAGTCTTTTTTAGTTTATCGATTTACAACATTTTTTTTAAAAGAGCGTGCTGAAAATATTTTGAATTCAAAATAGTTATAAGAATTCAAGTATTCAAAATCTATATTTTAAAGGAAAGGAGTGTTATTATATAAGATGAAAAAAAATATTTTTAAAAAATACCTAATGTTGTTTTTATTTATATGTTGCACCATTTTGCCTGCAACAGTTGCTTATGCAGAGGTATGCTGCGATTCATCCACGGCAAATACATGTATCATGTCTTCTGGTAAAATATGGAATCCGACAACTTGCACATGCAGTTGTAATCCTGCTATTGAAGCCCAATGTATAGCACAGAATAGAGTCTTTAATTCATCATCATGCACCTGTGAAGGGTGTAATTCTTCAATAGCAGCTTATTGCAGCAGCATAGGGCGAGTTGTAGATCCCTATAACTGCCAATGCGGAGGTTGCGATTCTATGTTAGCAAATCAATGTGTTGCACAGCAAGGTATTTGGAATCCATCCAACTGCACATGTGAAATTGTATCAAATCCATGTGCTCCGCAATATCAAATTGCTTATGTATATTCCTTCCCCCTCACAATGAGTCAATGTTGTGCTCCTGGACTTAGATGTACTTTCTTGTATACGCAATATGAAATTTTTATTTACGGATATAATAATATTTTTTGCGGTATGGGAAACGGCTATATAATAGAAAATGGATATTACTCAGTTCCAGATATGAGTTGTCCTTGCTATTAACCTAAAATAATATTTATTAAAAGGTAGGTTTAGGAGGTGCTATTAATATGTATAAAAACAGTAAGTTGGATAAACTGATACTCACGCTATGTATTGTTATGAGCCTTTCAGCTATATGCATTGGGACTTCTATAGCATCAAATGGGGAGAAGGCTGAAGATAAAGTGAGTACATTAAATGCTCATGAGGGAGAATACTACAAAAAATTTCTACCAAAGGGGAAATTATATATGCAGGCAAAGGCGTTGATAGATAGGAGCGGGAGACAAGTTGCGACCATTGCCTTTAAGTTAAACGATGGGACCATTGTCCCCAATATTCAAACATTAATCAGGTATTCTGAGGATATTATTATAGGTAAAATCATTGAGAACAAGAGTTACCTTGATGATAATGAAGAAATTTATACAGTATCCAAGGTATTTGTCCAAGAAGCTGCAAAAGGAGATATTGTTAGCGGTAGTGTCATCAAAATCAGAAGGCAGGGTGGAAGCTGGGGATATGCAGATGGAGTATTTGTGACTAAGGTACCAGTTGATGCCAGATTATTAGACAATGATAAAAACTACATCATCTTTCTTAATAAAGGAGATGATGATCAATATTATGATCTTTCTGCAGGGGTACAAAGTATATACGGAATGGATTTCAGTTCAAATTCTATATTCCCCATAAATTTGAATAGAAATGATCCGATGGTCAGGAGATATTCAAACGCTTTGATAACTGACTTTCTTGTAGTGCTTCATAAAGCTGTTGAAAATGAGAAAATCATTACTGTGAAATAGAGACAATGAATCAATTTAGGGGCTCCATCTATTTGCCAAACTCTGTGAGGAGAAAATAATATGTTTAAAAAAAGATCATTCTGGAAAGTGTTCAAGTGTATCATTTTAGTAATGATAATTAGTTGCCTGTCAATTTCCATGTCGGCAGAAGAAAAGAAAAGGAAAGAACCACATAATCTAAAAAACTCCATTGAATTACGTGTTGAACATTCATGGGATATGGACAGTAAAATATTGGATATATATGCAAGATTAGTTAGATATCAGACAGCCGAACAAGATAATTATAATAATGAGAATAATTTAAATGTAAGGGAAAAGGATTATTTAAAAGTAAGTATCACAGATATGCGATATACAACTCAGAACGTATATAATGAATTTATTAAAAAAAGGCATGGCAAGTATTTGGAACTGGATCGGATAGAAAAATGCGTTAACAATGATGATATCTGTTCTTTAATGTATCAGGTACAATGGTCTGATAGTATCGATGTTAAAGATAGTACCTTTAATAAGGATTTTGGAAAAAAGGCATTTTATCTAGAGTACTTTGTAAAGGTACAATTCGATGATGAAGAAATTTCATACAAAGCATTCGCAGTCTATCCTCAATACGATTTAAAAGCTCTTCCAATAATAATTGACCCTGTTATTCCACAAATTAATATTCTAGCAAATGATAAACTTCCTCCAGTAAGCTCACCATGGTACGACTATATATCCGGATCACATTATTGGAAAATGCAGAAAAATATAAAAGAAAGGATAATTAAAAACGAACCTATGGTTCCTAACGATGCTCCAATAGGTCATCTACCGGGTGATGAAGTAAATGAAAGCATTGAACTAGATCGCGAATTCTATAATTCTTTTAGAAATAAATAATGTTACTAAATACAAGATTTTGAATTTGTAAGTTTACAGCAAAAAATCGAATTTATGATGAGGGGAAAAATGACTAAAATAAAAAAGAAAATGATTCTAGGCACTGTGATAATTGTCTTATTGATAGGTTGTGGCATATACATATATGCTCAGTGTGTTGGTCCTGTTTATCAAAGTTCTCCATGGGATACTTATGATGTCAGGATTAATAATAACTGTTATAGCTACGCATTTAACACGATGAAAAGTACATTCCCACATTCTCCTGGATATGGATCAGGTTTTGATGAATGCTTCCCATTTGATGCAACTGATTGTTGTTTGAAAGATGAAGGTGAAATGGTCAGTCGCGTATTGGCTGATATGAAAAAAAAATTGACTTTGAATATAAGTCTTAGTTCAGCATCGGGAAGTTGTCTAACGGGGGGAACTAAAGTATATATGGCTATTAAACCATATGATCCAAATAATCCATCTATTCCTGGCGATGTTCACTTTTATCGGCAGGATGGACCAGGGGGTGAATGGTCTCATAAGCGAGGTTCAAGTTTTGCTATAAATTATTATGATTATGATGACTGGCGAGATATAACCGATCCTGAAGATGCTGCAGCCTCACTAGGTTATACAGTTGGAGGTACATATTTCTGTTATTGTGCAGGTACTACAGAGCAGGGGGCTACAGGCGCTCCGATACAATAAAATCTCTATTATTGTTATTATTCGGTTTTGATAATAACCCGTTTTAGTATCGGTATACAAAATTAATATTTGAATAAAGCAAAGACACTGAGTTTATTATTCGATAATAAATATATAAGAAAGGAAGAAAAAATGATGAATAACAGATATATAAAAAGTATTTTATTAACAGTTATAACCCTTATATTAACTTCACAGGTAAGTATAGCCTCCAATCAAGTAAAATGGGAGGTTATGATCAGTCTATACTCTGGAGTTAAGAATCCAAATTACCAATTAAATAATGATGAGGTAAATAATCTGAGAAATATGATTGATACAGAGATGAAAAATACCACAAGAATTGCATCTGATGATAAAGAGAAACACCAAGGCAGACTGATAGAATATAAGCAATATCATAAATCAAATTATATGGGCATTTCAGTTAGCGCTAGAGATAGTTCAAATGAACTTATTGAAGCTTATGATATTAATGGAAAATATATACGTATATATTCTGAGGGAGGAATTTCATCAAAATTATTTAAGATGAAGAATAATAATATTGAGGGATATTTAATCCAACTAGCAAATGAAAAAGGAGCCACTATTGAGAAAGAACAAAATTTATTAAAAAGTGACATAAATAAAAGAGAGAAACGTAACTAATGAAAATATCTGGAAACATGTTAAAAACTTCTCACATTTAATGAAAAACAGGGGGTAAAAATGATCAAACTAATTATATTTGGTATCATCTCGATATTGTTTATTACACCAATAAATGCCAAGGATTGTTCAAGAGGCGATTTAAAAAAATATGCGAATTTATATTTTAATGCACAGAAGGCGGGAGAGCCAAGTCTTTTGCCTATAAATAATTCAACTGTATTCAATCAGAACAAACAGGAGATAAGTTCTACAGAAAGTATCTTAAATACAGCATTACCAATCTCATTCCAACGGAACTTTTATGACACTGAAACATGTACAGTATTCGCTGAAGTTATTGTTGATGACGATATTAATCCGTATGTCATAGATATTAAAATTCAAGTGAAAGATGATATGGTTACAAAGATCGCTGCAATAGTGACGACCGACGGTGATTGGGAATTTGATGCTAAAGGATTTTTAGAAGCAGCAAAAAAAGAAGACTGGAGTGAACATAATCCAAACAGGATAGGAAGAGATGGATTAATAAAAGCGGCTGATGCATATTTTGATTATTTCACATATGAGAAGATAGATGTTCCATGGGGTAACCCTTGCGCCCACCTTGAGGGAGGGAAAAAATATTCAGGAAACGACACCAACCCAAGCTGCAAAGCTGTTCTTGCTAATTACGCACTGGACAATGTTGAGCGGGAATACTTTGTTGATGAGAAAAGTGGGGTGGTAAATGTATTCTGTTATTTTGGAAAAACAGACTCAAGTGCCCAATATGGCGCATACCATGGAAACCCTGATTCACATACTTTTTACATTGTCAACGGAAAATTAAGATATATCCACTCCTTAACGGTTATTGAGCAAGCACGCCAGGAGGAGATTATAAGAATGATGAACGCTGAAGAATAACCAAAATTAGGTATGTAAATAAAGTTGATATTTTATATATTACCATTTGAATTTTAAATATTTATTATTAATAATAATGAACTAATCGGATATGCTGATTGGAATTTATTTGAGATGAAAGATACTAAACGGTTCTCTGGATGTATTTACAAGCAGTGAGAGCCATTTAGTATCTTTACTTAATTCAGGAAAAAATGTGGCAGTATTGAATTCATCGATTAAAATCATGTTTTATTCTTAACGTTCTATAGCTAACAATTAAAATAAATATTCGTTATCCATAAGAAATTGATTGAGAAAGGAAAGTTAATCATGTTGTATAAATTTGGAACAATCTTGATTGTGATGCTGTTATTGCTAGGTGTACACAACATTGTTATTGCAAAAGATATTACACCTGAACTAAAAAAGGAATTAGATGAAATAAAGGAGGGGCAAAAAGCTTTGCATGAAGAAATAAAGTTTATAAAAGATATGCTCCTTAAAGGTAATAATCCAACAATGCCGGTCCCATCGAGAGCCATTGTTTATAATGTTGAGTTTGAACTTGGGGATAATCCGGTGATTGGTAACGAATCAGCGCCATTAGTAGTAATTGAATTTTCCGATTATCAATGCTCGTTTTGTGCCCGACATACAAAAGAGACATATCCTGATATTTTTGAAAAATATATAAAAACAGGAAAACTACGTTATGTTTTTATGGATAAACCACTTCCCGGTCATAATATGGCAAATGAAGCTGTTGGAGCTGCCTATTGTGCTTCCAAACAAGGTAAGTTTATAGAAATGCATAATGAAATGATGTCTAACCAGGACGCAATTAACGATCTTACATCACTTGCAACCTCTATTGATCTTGATATAAATCAATTTAAAAATTGTATGGCAAGCAAAGATTATAATGAAAAATTAGCTAAAAACCTTGAATTAGCTTCAAAGCTGCAAATATCAGGTGTTCCATGTTTTGTTCTTGCTTCAAAAGATCACTCTAACCCACAAAAAGTAAAAGGAATATCTTTTATACAAGGAGCTTTGCCATTAGCCAATTTTCAAATGGTTATAGATACGGTTTTGGCAGACTTAAATAAAAATAAAATATAGAGCATTGTGATTTTAATAGAATAGAAAATAAGTATAAAGCGACTATATACAAGCAAATTATATATTTATTTTTTAAAAAATTGGAGGTTTGAATAATGTTTGTATCCAAGGTTTTGCGGACAGTGCCTGTTTTTTTTATTGCTCTTTTCGTAATATTTATTGGCACAGCCTCGGCTAAAGACAGCTTTTCCACGAGAGCAAATCTAAAAAGCCTTGCAAATAAATATTTTGATGCCCTTGCAGCAAATGACCCTTCATTGATGCCCTTTTCTCCTGATGTAAAATACACGGAGAACGGAGTGGAAACCAAGGTAGGTAATGGGCTCTGGAAAACAGCTGGCAAAGTACTAATGACTCGTCATCTCATAGATACATATAATTGCGGTACACACACACAGGCAGTTATAGAAGAAAAGAATAAAGAAGGAAAATTTCGACCGATACTTATGGGAGTCAGGCTTCAGTATGAAAACGAAAAGATCACTGAAATAGAATCGATTATTGCACGCGAAAAGGAATTTGCTATGAAACATACTCCACGTGGAGGAGCTATTGCTGTATTAGAAACAAAAGATCAGGATTGGGAAGGAATTCTCCCAATTGAAGAACGTAGTTCACGTCTAGCAATGATAGCCGCAGCCGATGATTACTTTGATATGTTCACCAGAAAGCCTATATATGGTACCCCATTTGCCAAACCCTGCCACCGCTGGGAAAATGGGTATATGACAACAAAAGGTGGCTTTTTTGAAGGAAAAGAATATATCCCAGGTGATTGCTCGCCTAAAGGGCTTGTTATTAAGCACAAGCCCAGACGTATCCCGCTGGTTGATGTTGAGGCTGGGGTTGTGGTTGCCTATGTACATTTTGTTACTCTTCCCGACTTCCATATGTTCAAGATGAGAAATGGTAAAGTAGAATTGATCCAGGCTGTTATCGGGCATGCTTCAGAATCCATGGGCTGGGCAATAGAGCCTATCTGTAAAGAGTGAGATTTAAATATTTATTGCGAAGCACCGGGTTTAATACCCCGCCCCTTGGGGGCGTACGATGCTTTTTAGGTACCCCGTTGTTTACGGTGGGGTAGTTCATTTTTAAAGATTACTGTTGGAAAGGGCGAAACGCAAAGTTACTTTAAGTAGTTACCTTTGTGACTTTGTGCCTTTGTGTGAGATTCTTCTTTTTTACGAAAACATCAATTTTATTTTTAAATCCTGATTGAGATTAGCATTATATATGCATCATCCTTTATCAGCCCCATCGGGGCAGCATGTTAAACAACATCATAATTATACTATTTGATATTAAAAAATATATTTAGTATATCCATATACAAAACAAGATAGCTCAATCAAAACAAGGAGATCATATTATGAAAATAGTAATTATCTTTCTGCTTGCATGTGTATTGTCGACTCTGGTTTCATGCAGTAAATCAAACCCCGTGCTGAACATTGAGGGAGGTCAGGTCGTTGGTGTTGAGACACCGACAAAGGGGGTTACAAGTTTTAAGGGGATTCCATTTGCTGCACCCCCTGTGGGTGAACTGCGGTGGAAAGAACCTCAGCCTGTTGTCCCCTGGCAGGGTGTAAAGGTGGCAGATAAATATGGTGATGCTGCCTCGCAGGTTACATGGGACCCCAATAGTTTTTACGGCAAGGAATGGCAGGCAAGCGGTTCTGTGCCCTTCACCGAAGACTGCCTCTATCTGAATGTCTGGACCCCCGCAGCAGGAGAGACCAATAAAAAACTGCCTGTTGCCATGTGGATACACGGTGGCGGCTATCGTGAGGGATTTGCATTTGAACCTGAAATGGATGGCGGTGAATACTGGGCCTCCAAGGGTGTTATCCTGGTTAGTGTCACTTACCGCCTTGGGGTTATCGGCTTTTTCTCTCATCCGCTGTTATCGGCTGAAAGCCCGAATGGAGTTTCAGGAAATTACGGGGTAATGGATCAGGCTGCCGCATTAAAATGGATTCATAACAACATAGAACAGTTTGGCGGTGACCCTGATAACATCACTGTTTTCGGTCAGAGCGCTGGCGCAGGCAGTGTTCAGACCCTGTGCGCCTCGCCGAAGTCAAGAGACCTGATCAAAAAGGCTATCAGCATGAGCGGCGGCGGGTTGGGAAACATGGGAATGGGAATGCGAATGATGTCTTTTGATGAGATCCAGAATGCAAACAAGGCAATGATGGACCATTTTAACAAGACCACACTCGAAGAGATGCGGGCGCTTTCATTTGATGAACTCACAAAAATGGCAAATGAATACGGGCAGGCTACAGGGGCACGGCTCTTCTATGGGCCTGTGGTTGAAAATTATTTCTTAATAAAGAGCTTCAATGATGCGGCCCTTGCAAATGAGATACCTGATATCCCCTATATGTTTGGTTTTACCGCAAACGACCTCAGTGATATGACCGAGGCTATTCAAAAGTTCTGCGCACTTCGTGCTGAAAAAAGTAAAAAGCCTGCATATGCATATCTGTTTGCGCGTCAATTACCGGGTGATGAAAACGGGGCCTTCCACTCAGCGGATCTGTGGTATGTTTTTAATTCCTTAAAACACAGTTGGCGTCCATTCACCGCAGGAGATAAAGAGTTAAGCGCCAAAATTGTGGAGTGCTGGACCAACTTTGCCAAGTATGGTGATCCCAACGGCAAGGAGGGTGGCATGTGGACCCCTTATACTGCTGAGGTCCCTGAATTTATGGTATTTGATGCAGATGAAAACAGGGCCTTTTTAAAGATGACCAAAACCCCCGAATATAAGGGCAGTAAATTTGACTGGTTTGCACCTCCCCCTGCCCCTGCACAAAAACAATAGGCCTCAAAAACAGGCCCGGAATAAAATACCCGGGCCTGTCAATTTTTTTCTATGAAGGAGCGCTATTGTGTTACGAAGAGTTACAGTTGAAAATGGTATTGTTGAAGGTTTACCAGCCGCTGATCCGCGAATCACATCCTTTAAAGGCATCCCCTTTGCCGCCCCTCCGGTAGGCAGGAACCGCTGGAGAGCGCCCCAGCCGGCTCATGATTGGGACGGTGTTTTATATGCGTACAAATTTGTCCCCATCTCCATGCAGCATATCCCAGGTGAAGACCCTGAGATTATCTATACAAGAGAATGGAATGTGGACCAATCAATTGAGATGGATGAGGATTCCCTACATCTTAATGTATGGACACCCGCTAAAAGCGCAAACGAAAAGCTGCCCGTGTTTGTCTGGTATTTTGGGGGCGCCCTCCATGAAGGAAACACCGCAGAGATGGAATTTGACGGTGAGCGTATTGCAAGACGCGGGATAGTTGTTGTCACTGTCAACTACAGGCTGAATGTATTCGGCTTTCTATGCCATCCGGAAATCACAGCAGAAAATCCTGAAGCGCCTGCAAACTTCGGGCACCTGGACCAGCAGTATGCTACCCGCTGGGTGCAGCGCAATATTGCCGCCTTTGGAGGTGATCCAGGCAACATCACCATTGGCGGACAGTCGGCAGGGGGCGTGAGTGTTATGGCACAGGTGACTTCACCTCAAAATAAGGGCCTGTTTCAGAAGGCTATCTGTGACAGCGGCCTGATATTTTCCGCCTATCCCGGCAATTTTGTCATCCCTGATAAAAGTTTATCACTTGCTGAGCAGGAGGGCGTGGAATTCTTCAAGTTCCTGGGTGTATCCTCACTGGAGGAGGCCCGCAGACTGGATGCAGTATTCCTCCGTGACAAGATGATGGAGTACAAGGCAATGTGGGGCACTGTAATAGACGGAAAATTCTGCTGCGGAAACCTGAATGAACTGTACATGGCAAATAAATGTCAACAGGTTCCCATGATGTTCGGCCATACAGCCACTGAATTCCAGAACCGGCCAATAGTCAAAACGGTTAACGAGTTCATTGCCTTTGCAAAAGATACATATGGTGAAGATGCTGAGGAGTTTCTTAAGCTCTGTGCCTCCTCAACCGGTAGCATTTCAGAGATGCTCTATAAGGCCACTCGCTGCCATATGGAGCTGGGGATCAGGTTACTGGGCAGGGCAAGGGCCAGGACAGGTGAAAATACGCCGATTTATTACTGGGTATTTAACCCGGATATCCCGGGCTGGGATAATCCCGGGTCATTCCATTCTTCGGACCTCTGGTTCTTCTTCGAGACACTGGCCAAATGCTGGCGTCCCTTTACCGGTAAACATTATGACCTTGCACGCAAGATGTGCAACTACTGGTCTAACTTTATCCGCTCAGGCAACCCTAACGGCAAAGATGCTGACGGCAGCGATATGCCGCTGTGGAAGCCCTTTACTGAGGATGATCCCAACAGGATATGGTTCTGCGACCATGTTTACCCCGATAATAAAGAGCCGGACGATCTGGTGAAGTTTCTGATTAAGCAATATTTGTAAAGGAGAACAGGATCATGATTAAAAAACACTTGATGAAAGATTTAACATTGATATTCGCTTTAATTATTTTTACAGGTTTTGTTTCTGCACTCGACTATTCAGGCAGACAGAAAAATGCCTCTTCTTTTGAAACCCTGGAGGAGGCCCGCATAAGCGGCCCCATAGCTGTAGCAACCCTTGAAGGCAACAGTGGTAGAAAATTCAAATCCCACCCGGTTCTTGATGGTTATCCCGAAGGGACAACCTTTATCTACCGATCACCAAACCTGTACGGCGGACGCGCAGCCGCCCGTCTGAATACGGATATACTGGTATTTGTGGAAAAATCCTTTAAAAATAAAGATGATGCAAAAAATTATCTTGAAGACCTGGGGCTGATCAAGATCATAGATGAAGCTATTGGCAGCGTGATCCTTGTTACACCTGCGGATGGAAAGACATTTAATTCCAATGATCAAAAATTCTATTATGCCCTGCAGACAGCTATTTTCGCACAGAAAGCCGGTGAAGGGCAAAGCGGCCCCTGGGACAGGGGCGGGACCAGTTACAGTGATGCGGAGTATTTCGGCGGCTTTGGATATACCTATGTAATCGGTATTGACGGCGGTGCGACATATCTTAATGATTACATTGCAGGCACACTTGACTATGTAAGCAGGATTGCCGGAATGCTTCTGATCAACGGCAACATGGGAGTCGGTCGAAATGTGGCAGGGCTTGTTCCGGTTTACCTCGTGAATGCCCCGGACACGGTGATTGAAGAATATAAAAAAGCCAACCAGACGAACGCATATTCTGCCACACCTGATCAAAAAATCTATTTTGATCAGGCATTACCATTAAAAAAGGTAGTCGTGACCCGGAAGGAAAACCCCGATATAAAAGCTATCATCAAAGACGCCTATTACAATCTGTTTATTAAAGCCATGCGTGTGCCAGTGGGAATATCCGGCCTGCACAGCGCATCAACTCCCTATCAGGGCTACGGTATGGATCAGGCTCCATTATCGCTGTGCGAGAGAAATGCCGTCATTAACAATGTTACTAAAGATGGAATTCATGTAATCGGCCATTCTGAAAAGCGGTTCAATACAGTGAAAACCGCCAACGGTGAATATTTGCAGACCTGGTTTGAATATCTGCCTGAAGAGGTGCTGAATCATAAAGCCCCGGCTGGAACAGTGCCCCTGATCCTTGCTAATCACGGAGGCGGAGATGATCCGCGTCAGTTTATCGAGGAAATCGGTCTGCTTCCCCTGGCTGGTGCAGAACGGTTTGCAATGGTTGCTCCTGAACATCAGAGTATCGGGCAAATACTGACAGAATCACTTCCTCTTCTGATCGAATACATGCTCAAAACCTATCCGGCGCTGGATCCATCACGCGTGTATGTGACCGGCTACTCCATGGGAGGAGCAGCCACTCTGCGTGCGATTAACGGAAAACCTTCATTATTTGCCGCAGCTGTGCCTATGGCAGCTGCCGGATACACCGGCACTCCAGAGGAGGCTGCAAAATTACAGAAGGCGCGAATGCCAATAATGTTCACCACCTCTTCCTTTGATCTGGGCGGGGCGTTCGATCAGGCAAATGGGACCATCGCGGCAGGATATCAAACACTGCTCAACCTTTTTCTCGGTTATAACGGCATGAAAACGATTGCGCCTTTTGATTTTAAGACCTGGCCTGTCAACGGTTTTAAAGCGGATTACATGATAAAGGTTAAAGTGAACGGTGAATACGACAACACCTCATGGATGCTGAATGATAAAAATAATATTCCAATGGTCGCGGTCATTTACACAATGAACCTTAAGCATGCCCTTTATCCTGAATACGGTAAGATCGCCTGGGATTTCTTCAGCCATTATTCCCGTGATCAGAAGTCGGGTGAAATAATATATAATCCCTATGGAGGTAAATAGGGTACGTACATGAGATTGGGGGAGGGATAAAAAGGTGAAAATAATTGCTTGAATTATCTTTTTACCCACTTCCCCTACTCCATATGTCATCTGAACGTTTCAACGCGGGAGTTGTATCTGTCAGGCAGAAAAAGAGGATACAGAGCAGGTATGTGATTGTGGCTAAAAAGCCAGCCTGAAGCCTTGCAGGCTATAAGATACCATGAACCGCGAAACACATCCGCCGTCGCTGAAGCTTCCGTCTTCACTGAAAGTTATGACGCGACAAGATGGCGGGACAGGCAGCGAAAGACGCGAAAAAAACGGTATAAAAATTTTCAACACTCCGGATCGCGTAGTTTGGCTATATAACCGCGGATCTTACTGCTTTTTCTAAAAGCCTACAGGCTAAAATGCTTCTATGGCCCGGCATAGCCTCGGCGACGACGGCAGCCTATTTTTCTCCTTTGAGCTTTCAGCCTTGAGCTTTTAGCTCTTTTCTCCTTTCTTTCCCTAACATTCTAAAGCCTGACCCCTGACCTCTGATCTCTGACTTCCGGCTTCTGACCTCTATCTTTATTCTTGCCTTTTCAATAAATTAATTTTAAACCTAGCCCATTATATTTTTTTGGGTATAGTGAATTACTGCCTTACAAGTTTTTTGATTTATACGCATTGTCGATTTGAGAACGACGATGATTTATACACATTGCGTACCAAGCAAAACCGCCAAAGAAGTTAAAAGCCCTCTGGATTTCTGACTTCTTTGGCATGGTTTATGCTTTTATAGTTAATAACGAATTTAACCTTATTAGCGGGACGATTCCGTTCAGCTAATAACTTGTTGGGCTGAAAGATATAATATGGGATTACTAAATATTTTCAAAAAAAAGGACAAACAGGACTCCCCTTCTAAAAATAATATTCATCTCAAAAACAAACAGTTTGCCCCGAAGCAACAATTTAAGGTTGGTCAAACTATCGCAGGTGAATACACCGTAAAGGACGTAAATCAATCGGTGTCAGGTCTACACATTTGACAGTCTCAGATCAATAATAAGTTTATCAATTTTCTTCTTAAGTTTTTTATTATCAGCAAGTTGTTTTCTTAAGCGACCGCTTGCCTGTGACACC
>JAAZBV010000003.1 GCA_012513605.1 Desulfatiglans sp.
AGTCTGAGGGCATAGGCCGCAGAAATATAACATATAACCATACTAATATGCCTGTGCAGATATCATATAAAGGAGGTACACCCACATATCTTACCTATGATGGAGAGGGTAACAGGATTAAAAAGGTACAGGGGGCTTCAACTACGATATATGTAGGGGATATATTTGAAAAGAGGGGAGCCATTGAGGTAAGCCATATATATGCCAATGGCAAAAGGATAATGTCACGTACCAGTGATGGTAAGGAGTACTACACCCATACGGATCACTTGGGTTCTACAAATCTTGTAACAGATGAAACAGGGCAGGTTATAGAAGAGAACGGCTACCTGCCATTTGGCGGTGCACTATTCAGAAATGAGTACAATGGAGGTACATTTAAATCTGCATACAGGTACACCGGCCAGGAGCTTGACAGTGAATATGAACTGTATAACTATAACGCCAGGCTCTATGACCCTGTTATGAGCAGGTTTATATCACCTGATACAATAATCCCTGATCCATATAACCCGCAATCCCTGAACAGGTATGCATATTGTTTGAATAATCCCTTGAAATATACTGACCCTAGCGGGCATATGGATGAATATACTCTGCCAGAAATTGTTGTTAATGGGTATCGTCCAATGAGTATTGAAGACATCCTAACATGGATCAATATGACCTGTGTACCTCCTGAACCTCCAAGTGCTTTTTCCCCTCTTAGTAGAGACGAAATAAGAAATAATGAAGAATTTAGAATTCTTGTAGCAACGGTTTATGGTGAAGCTGGAAAAAGTAGTAAAACAGCTTGGAAGGCTATTACATGTGTAGCTTTGAATAGAGTAGGTAAAAGAGAATGGTCTAAATATCATACAGTTAAAGATATAATTGCAAAAACAGGATTTGATGCTTATGGTAGAAAAACTTCAGAATATAAATTAGCAATAGAATATTTAGCTGCTGATAAATTGGGAACAAACCAAAGGATTGATAACATAGCGAAAGAGATTTATCCTATATATATAGGATTTTATAAAGATATAACAGAAAATGCTGTGCTATATTATAGTCCCAAAGCACAACTTGAATTAAGCGTTAAGTACCCTGATACGTATAGTGCTACTCCTAAGTGGGACTTTGAAGTAATTAGTGAAGTTACAATTAGTGGAATGCAAAGCACGGATGATTTTAAATTTTATAAATATAAATAAGGGGGAAAGATAATGAAGAAAATATTATTTCTGCTGTTCGCATGTATAATATCTGGTGTTTATGCTGAAGGAGATACGAAAAATATTAAAATTACTCAACAAGATGAAAAATATATTGTTGCTATAAATGATAATGAAGGGAAAATAATTTATAAGCTGGAATATAATTCTACACCTATATTAACATATTATAATGATGTACTCACAGGCATTACGGTTAGTCTTGGGAATCCTAACTCACAGACTATTTTTTATGATCAAATAAAGAAAATAGTATCTACTGCATTTGAAAATGTATTTGCGGTAGAGGCTGATAAACAATTAGTAGTCTATTGTGAAAACAATAAAATAGCAGTTAAAAATATATTTTCAAAAGAAAAACCATTTTTTATAATCAGAGACTATTCGCCAACTGCTTCAATCTTTTCAGCTATTAATGAGATAAAATTTATTCAACCCGATAAATTACAAATGTCTTATATGGTTGGTCCTAATTATACAGATAAGGAAGAAATAATTGATATAAAAAGAACAACGAACGGAATGGACGTAAACCAAGAACCGTGTAGAGCGTCCATAAGAAACTAAGAAATGTGGGTTAATGGGGACGTCCTTAAATAATTAAATAACATTGTGGATTTGAAGAAACAACGCAGTTTAGCATTAAAATATTAGTTATAAAATCATGATGTATGAAGGGGGACGCTGTTAGTGTATGAAGGGGGACGCTGTTAGGTTATTAGGTTGGCAATGTTTTGAATAAGATGCTGTTTACTATTTTGTAATAGTCAGTATTAAGAATTTAATTTTATGCTTATTTTGATTTAGAATCATGATGATCATCATCAATAAGAGAGGGAATATATTATGACTGCAATCAATAAAGAAAAGATGATAGGGATGGTTGTTTGTGTTTTTATGCTTGGTATTCTAAGCATTGCCAATGCACAGGAAAAGATAACTGATAAAACATTGATGAGCCTTGACTCAGAAGTAAAGAGATATCTTGATAAAGGTGACATTAATAATGCAGGCACTAAAATACTTGATGCCTATGAAAAGGCTGCAAAGGATAAAAATAGCTTAAGCCCTGCTGCAACAAAAGAATTATCAAACACCCTTTTAAAGATGGGTGAAGCAGTGCATAAAAAAGATGGGGCTGATAAAGCAAAAGCATGGCTTGAGAAAGCTATCGAGATGGATAATAAAAATGATGAGGCCCATATGCTTCTGGGCTGGACATACTTTGAAAAAAAGGATTTTGACAAATCATTGAGTTTTTTTAAGGCTGCTAACGCCGTTAACCCCAGCCCAAAAAGTTACCAGCTTATGGCTGTTACCTATTTTCAGGAAAAAGCATACCAGAAGGCCCTTGAAGCATGCGATGCAGGCCTTAAAAGGAATCCGGCTGCTGAAGTTGCCTCTGCCATACTGAATATCAGGGCAATGACCAATATGATGTTAGGGAACCAGGATCAGGCAAAAAATGATTATCTTGCTGCCATCAAAAAAGACCCTGATAATAAGATAGCTAAAAGTAATTTTGATAAATTGTATCCTGAAAAAGAATAGACGGTGTAAACTATAATACAAATTTCGGGTATGACCTTGCAGGCAGGATGAATTATATTAAATATCCTGATACCGACCGAACAGAATATCAATATGTATATGATACATTAGGGAATTTAGAGCAGGTTAATGAGGTTGATGGCGTAAACCTTATTGATATTCTGGCTGATTTTGAAGGCTATAATGCCCTTGGCCAGATAGGTTATGCAG
>JAAZBV010000004.1 GCA_012513605.1 Desulfatiglans sp.
AATATTTGATATCCTCTTTCAGTGGATATTTTATATGGACAACAAAATATATTGTATGTACGATCAATCCTTAACATTAAAATTTATCCTGTCATTTCAATAGATTTTAGCTTGACGCCAATGCGCGCAGGCGGGAATCCACTTCATAAAGAAAATCAAAAGCTAATGGATGCCCGCTTTCGCGGGCATGACGGTTTATGATGAATTTTTCAATATATTAAAACATGATTCTAATTTATTTAAGTTTAAGGCAAACAACCCCTCCCTCTGCATCCCTGGCGTATAAATTGTCTCCAATTAAAACAGGCAAAGACCAGCAAAGACCGTTCAATATTTTCTTCCGGTAGCTCTCCTTGAATTTTGTGTCGATAATATTCCCCCAGATCAGTTCGCCTGTTTCAGTCAGCATTATCATTTTATCGCCAATTCCTATCAGGCTTCCAAATTCAAAATCCTGATCAAACCATACACGTTTTCCGGTAAGGGCATTCACGCAATGCAACCCTTTATCAGCCTTTACACGTCCGCTGCTTAAAAAATAGATATTATCCTTATAAATAACCTGCGGATTAAAACCATACCACTCGTTTGGATATTTGGCATCTGTTGAAAGCCATTCCTGTGTCAGCATATCGCCCTTTAGGTTAAGCCGTGCCATACCGTGTACGCTATGGTTGAGATATATACCGCCTTTATAGATATAGGGCGTAATGGCATTGCAGTTGGACTTTTCCTCCCAACTCTTTGCGTAGGTAGCCAATGGGTTTCCTGTAGCAGGATCGACAATGTAAAAACCCTCATTTGTAAAAATAGCAACAGCCGGTTGATTGAACATGTTTACAGGCAGAGGCTTTGGTGTTGCATAGGCAACAACACTGCCATCACTTTTCCAGAGCAGTTTTCCTGTATCCTTATTAAAGGCCATCCCCTTTGTTCCGATGTTTAAGATGACTGCATCCCCCATAATCGTGGGTGAAGATGAAAATCCCCACCAGGGCTTTTCAGGTTTATACTGTTCGGCTGAGGCATCCCATATCTTTTTGCCTGTTTTTGCATCAAGGCAGAATATCTGCCCGAACTTGCTCAGGGTATAGACTTTACCCTCATGAATGGTCGGGGTTGAACTCGGGCCACCAGGATGCAGACGCGGATCAAGCTTACATGGATAATCAAATTTCCATATCTCTTTACCTGTTTTTGCGTCAAGGCAATAGACATAATCTCTTGCAGTGTCTTCATCCTTTTTTGTGCCGTCATTTCCCATTGTATAGAGAAGCCCGTCAGCAATAGTGACAGAGCTCATGGCTGTCTTAAGCTGCACCCGCCACACCTCCTCAGCAGATGTTGCAGTAAATTCCTTAAGTTCCGGTTGAAAATCATTGGTAGGCCCCAGATAATTAGGCCAGTCTGATGCGGCATTTGCACTTAATGCAAACACCAGCGCCATGAAAACAGCAATTACGCACAGGACAATTTTTTTACCATTAATTGCTGTCATCATTATCATGTTCCATCTCCTTTAATAAATATTGGCACCCCATTTTCACCATAAGCAAGTAATAAATATCTATTGATCCTTACTGAAAAGAAATTTTAATACCCGCTCTGTGTGGCTTTTAATCCCCTTTTTCGAGAGTATATCCTCTTTAAGGAGCTTGTTGGTAATGTCCCTTGTAGCAATAGGAGTTTCAACAAGGGCACGCACATAAACAAGAAAACTGTCGTGACGAAAACCCTTAAAGTACCCTTGCTTCTGGGCATTATTAAACACAGGTTCTATGATTGAGTGCAGGCGAGCCTGTCTTTCCATCAGATATACCAGATGAGGGCTTGTCCGGCTGTTATCGTGAAGCAGGATCTTTGAAAGCTCAGTATTTTTAGCTATTGTTGATACATAGGATTTTATAAACTCCCTGAACAGCTCCACAGGGTCAGCAGATTTATGGGATTTTAATATTTTCAGTATATTGTTTTCCTGGAGGTTTAATCCATAATCAACAACTGCCTTCCATAAATCATCCTTTGAACCAAAATGATGCGTTATCAGGCTGTGGGTGGTTCCGGCTATTGAAGCAATATCCCTCAGTTTTGCATTATGAAAGCCTTCCTCAGCAAATACCTTGAGTGCTGTCTTAAGAATAGTCTCTTTTGTTTTTTCACTTACATCCCTGGGCTGTTTGCCCAGCTTCCTTACATTCTTTTTTATCATTAGGTATATATCCTGCCTTGATCCGATTTAACTTTATATAATGACTATAATTATTATCTGTATAATTCAATATATTTCACAAGGCGGAGATTCTACTATTTTTCTTTTTTAATTTTCTCTAACAGATATTTCTGAAGTTTATTTCTTGATTCTTTAATTTTCTCCTCCGGCCATTTCATGAATCCTTTGCCTGTCTTAAAACCCAGGTCAACATCTTCGACCATCATCTTGAGAAGTGGAGATGGTGCGGGCGAGTTTTCAAGATGTTTTAAGATATATTCATGGATTGCAAGAGTAAGATCAGTCCCGACCATGTCAGCATTCTCTAACGGGCCAAGCACAGGCAGTCTTAGTCCAAACCCGAATCGGATACATTCATCTACTGTCTCTGCATCAGCTATACCCTTTTCAACAATTGAGATTGCCTCGCGCCAGAGGGCATGCTGCAGGCGGTTCCCCACAAAACCGGGGACATCTTTATTTACACGGACAGGATGTTTCCCGACAGCATGGAGCAGGGAAAAGGTCTTTTCCATTGTTTCATCAGCAGTATCATTTCCGCGGACTACCTCAACCAGGGGTATAAGATATGGCGGATTCCAGAAATGGGTGCCTACGATCCTCTCCCTGAATATTGATTTTGATGCGATCTCGGTAATGCTGATAACAGAGGTATTTGTCGCAAGTATGGTTTTACGCCTACACATGGCATCCAGCTTGCGGAAAAGATCCTGTTTGATATCAAGATTCTCTGAAACCGCTTCAACCACAAAATCTGCGCCTGATAAAGCTCCCTTCATATCTGTGACACTCTGTATCCGTGAAATGATTTTGTCAATATCCTTATGAGTGCCAATGTTGTTATCCGCCATCATGACAAGATTTGACCTGATGTTTTTCAGGGCATTGACAAGAAGCTCTTCTTTAATATCCATCAATGTCACAGGGTATCCTTTTTCTGCAAAGAGCTGCGCAATACCATGCCCCATTAAACCTGCACCAATTACTGTTATATTCATTATATCAGACATTTTTTATCCTGCAGCATATCCCCCGTCAGTATGTATAACTGCCCCTGTTATAAAATCCGATGCCTTTGAACAGAGATATATCACTATACCGATAAAATCTTCTGGTTCTCCAAGCCTGCCAATTGGAATGCGTTTTAAAAAATTCTTGTAGAATGCGTTGTCGTCAAACATCCACTGGGTGAGGTCTGTCCTGAAAACAGTGGGTGCAATAGCATTAACATTTATGCCGTACTGTCCCCATTCACAGCCAAGGGTCTTTGCAAGAAGATGGACAGCCCCCTTTGAAGTGCTGTATCCGGAATAATTGGCCATACCCAGATCACCGCGCGCGGAACCCAGCAGAACAACCTTACCGCCCTTCCCCTGTGCAATCATCACCTTTCCTGCTTCCTTACAGAACAGGTAAGTACCTTTTACATTAGTATCCATTATCATTTCCCATTCTTCAAGGGGCTGTTCAACAATTGGAGCAGGTTTACTCGTACCGGCCGCAGTAATAAGAATGTCCACCCTCCCGAAGGTGTCAACTGTTTCCTTTACTACCCTCTTTACATCATCATGGTTTACTGGTGATCCTGCTGAAAAAGATGCGATCCCGCCTTCCTTTTTTATCTTTTCTACAAGCGATTTAAGTTTATCTTCACCACGTCCTGTTGCCATGACCTTTACCCCTGCCATAGCCAGGGCCATGCTGATTGTACTTCCAAAACCTCCCGTTGCCCCTGTAATAATGGCCACCTTTCCGGTAACATCAAAAAGATCCTTTAATAATTCGTCACCCTTTTTCATTATTCAACTCCTTCCTTAATATGTTGTCTTTCCCTGCGCCTTGAGCACTCTTGAGCACTGTGCCTCTTGTAATGTACAATCATCTGCGGGCAGGCACTCAGGCCTGCCCCTACAGTAATGTCATCTTTTTTTTCTTTCCCTGCGGCTTGAGCCGTGCGCCCTTCGCCTCTTTTCACACTCGACTCCTTGACCCCTTGAATCCTTCTTAGTAGTTGACCTTTTCAATCCCCTTCAGATTTAATATCTCCCTGGCCTCATCCGGTGTTGCAGGTTCATAACCTAACTCACGAATGATCCTGATTGCCTTTTCAACCTGTTCAGCGCTGCTCTTTGCAAGCACACCCTTTTCAAGATAGAGGTTATCTTCGAGACCAACCCGAAAGAAACCGCCTTCAAGTACATTAATTACTCCCATTGGGAACTGGAACCTTCCCGCAGCACATACTGACCATATAAAGTCTTCATTCAGCAATCTCTTTGATTCCCTTATCAGGTAAAGAAGATTATCGGATGTAGCAGGGATTCCTCCCAGGATACCCATTACATACTGGAGATAAACAGGGGCCTTAAGGTAACCCTCTCTTATTAACTGGGCCACGTTGTTAATCTGTCCGACATCATATATTTCTATTTCAGGCCTGGTGCCGGTCTCATTCATTGTCGTTGAATAGATATGGAGAGATTCAAAATGATTTGAAAAGATGAAGCTTTCTGTACCCTTCAGATAACCTTCCTCCCAGTCATATTTGAAATCTCTGTATTTTTCCAGAACCGGGTACAGGGCAAAATTGAGAGAACCAGCATTAAATGTGGCCATTTCAGGTTTCAGAGCGCTTACAACAGAGAGCCTTTCCTTTGGAGTCATTGTATAACTTCCGCCTGTTGTAGGTGTGATAATCACATTGGATCTGGCCTTGATTCCGCTCAGTATATCTTTAAATATCTCAACACTGGAAGAGGGTATGCCGTTTTCAGGATTTCTTGCATGTACATGTACAACAGCAGCGCCCGCATTATATGACCTGACCGCCTCTTCAACCATATCTTTTATCCTGAAGGGCAGATATTCTGACATGGATGGGGTATGGATAGCCCCTGTAAGCGCGGCGGTAATTATTACTTTTCCCATATGAATACCTCCAGATATTCATAGCAATTAATTATAACTGTCATAATCATTTGCCTGTACTATTTATCGTTCACAGGCCGGGCCATAACCGGTACCGCAATAGGTATAGGTTCTTTCCGGCACATCATTCAGATCATCCTCATCTATTTCAGCTACGCAGCGTACCATAGAACCATCGCCCATATACCAGCGGATGGGAAAGCAGTAGAACCGGAATCGTTTTCCCGAAACCTTATCCAGGTCTCCTCCCAGGTTCTCGACACCTACGATTCCATGACCAAGCATCTGCTTGTGGCATGGTTCCCATGTTCCCTCACAACCTATTTCCTCCAGGTCACCGAACTTTGCATTATATGCAGCCTGTCCATGAAACCTTATATATGCAGCCTTCTCAAATTCGGCATAGGCCTCTTCACCGAACATTTCAGAGTATTCTACGGTAATAGGCTTTCCGGAATTACCGGGCAGGTTCATCTGGGGCGGGCCATTCTTACCCATAGCTGTATGAAGGGGATGATCAAGGGCCTGCATGTCCATGGCCACACACTTGACATGGTGTTTTACAAACCATTTTCCGGCCTCAACACCTGTGCCGCAGGAATAGTGAAAATATTCTTTTGAGTCGTCGAATTTTCGGTGCATGCCGGTATTAAGGCATACAACCATTCCTTTGAGTTCATCAGGTTTTATATTTGCCCGCTTACAGGCATCTTCGAGATGCTCCGGCAGGATCAACCCCCAGCGGTGTATTTTGATCTCAAGGCATACTGCATCACCAGTATAGGCATCAACCGGCATTTCATGGGTATAACGTGCCCTTTTGCCGTCAAATTCGCGCTCCATAACATGGCGCGGAGCATCAGCATGAGTGCCAGTATGTTGAACGCAGTCAACCCTCTGGGTAAGAACCCCGCCCTTTGCCATCGTATGCATGGAATCTATTACCGGTTTAACGAAATAGGGCCAGCGGGGGATCTCTGCGCTGAATGGATGGGTCAAATCGACAAATACCTTTTTTCCCATATTTATACCTCCTTAATATTATAAATTGATCATAAATTTCATTTTGATTGACTTTTATACTTTACAATTATAAAGTAAAATTACTTTACCATAGGACAGCATAAATGACAAGAAGAAATAATTATAAGTCGTCTCTTTCTCTTACTAAATTGAAGAACCATTTTTTTTAGATAAAACCTTAAAAGGAGGCAGCAATATGGAAAATATAAAATATCCTGATAATTGGATGGTAGTAGACCATGTTATCCCCGGTGTTACACCGGAGATGCTCGACTGGTGGTGGGTAAACATGGAAAAGGGTTATGAGCTCTGGTGCCCTGAAGAGCACAAGGGTTTCAGGTGGGAGAAAAAACCGCCAATGAACGGCCATATAGGGGCTGTCCAGATAGCTACAGAGAGCATAGATTACAGCCCTGTTATGGATTTAAGAATCGAATGGGTTGACCCCAATATTGGTACTGAGGAACAAAAGGCATTCTGGACATATGAACATCTCCTTACAGCCGGTACAACTGGTGAAATCCCAGGAACAAAGCCCTTTATCATGCTCTCACACCAATGGGAGGCCATACCTGGCGGGTGTAAAATGCGCTCCTGCATGCACGGGTTCCCAAAACCCCCTCCCGGTAGCGGTCCTGCTCATCCTCCAGTAGCAATGCCTGAGCATCCAACCGGAAAAAAGCCAACAGGTGGCGGATGGCCGGCGCATAATATTGCCGAGGCAAGCACATTCAAAAATTTTCTGCCGGCACTGTGGGGGATATGGCAGGCTGTTACTGATCCTGCAATCAATCGCAAGGCATCATTAAGGATCAAAAAAGAGGGTTCTCGTATTATTTACATATGAAACAGGGGAGATTTTAAAATGGATATCCTGGAACTTAAATGGATTAAAGAGATTATAATAGATATGGACAGATGCAAAGGATGCAAATCATGCATGAATGCATGTTTTGTTGATGTTATCCGGTGGGATGAGGTGAACAAAAAACCTCTTATCGCATACCCTGAAGATTGTGTCTGGTGCCTTGCCTGCGAATGCGCCTGTCCGGTAAATTGCATTAATGTAATCCCCAATATTCCGGCGCCATTACGGTCATCTTTCTAAGGTCTAAAAGGAGAACATAATGACTGATTTAAATAACAATAGAGAATATCTCTCTGCAGATGTGTTGATAATAGGAGGAGGGATTGGCGGCCTGGCTTCAGCAATAAAGGTAAAGGAAAAAAACCCTGGCTGTGATGTGCTGATTGTTGAGAAGCAGACAGTAGGCTGGGCAGGCAAGGCAACAAAGATAGGTGGTATTCTTGCCTTTCTTGGGCCCAACAATGATGCTGACAAGTTTATAGATTTTCAGCTCCACACATCAGGGCTCTTTCTGAATGACCAGGAATTACTGGCCAAATATGTTAAAGATACATACGGGGCGATTCAGCAGTTTTCCGAATGGGGTAATAAGCTTGCTAAAACGCCTGATGGCAATATGCTTTCCTTCCCTGCCATGTTCGCCCCAGAATATTCATCTACATTTATAGATATAGACTTGATGCTGCCAATGCGTACCAAAGCCAAAAAAATGGGTACACGGATAATAGATAAGGTTCATATAGTTGATCTGTTAACACTGGATAATCGTGTGGTCGGTGCAGCCGGTTTTAATATTGTTGACGGCCATTTCATTGTTATTAATACAAAGGCCACCATACTTGCAAACGGGAGCTGCGGTTATAAGGTAAGGCGTTTCTGGTCAGCAGGCACAGGAGACGGAATAGCAGCCGCCTACAGAGCCGGGGCTGAAATGAGAAATGCGGAATATGGAAATCTTTACGGGCACACGGTATTCCAGGCAACTGACAGCGGCATGGTGGGTTCTGACTTTCTGGTGAACAACCTGGGTGAAAATCTGGCACAAAAATATATGCCGGACAGAGGGCCTGCCGGTGTATTTTTACCTGTTAAACTGGCTGTTGGTCTGGAAAAGGAGGTAGCTGAAGGCAGGGGCCCGATCTACTTTGAGCCGCCAAAGGCAATGCCTCCGCACGGATTTTCTACAGGCCTTCCAAAGATTGAAGAATGGCTTAAGAAAATCGGCAATAAAGAAAAAGAACACGGGATATCAAGAGACTCAAAACCTGAGATAGCAGTGCCTTTACATGGTGAGACATCCTGCATAAAGGTTGATCATGATATGAAAACCAGTCTTGATGGGTTATGGGCAATAGGAGATACAAGCTATGCAGGCTCTGCACTGGCAGGGGCTGTCGCTTCACCCCCCGGTGTGTGCCCCGGTTCAGGAATCATGTTTGCAGTGATAAGCGCGGGATGGGCAGGCGCCTCGGTTGCAGATTATGTTTCAGCAGCATCTCCTGTTGATCTGAAAAACATTGATACGGATAAGATCAGGGATAATATGTTTGCCCCCATGAAGGACGATCATAATTTTTCACCCTGGGTAGCCATATCTGTTCTGGGAAGCATTGCAGCCCCCATGAAATACAATCTTCGAAGGAGCGAAGAGCGCCTTTCCGAGGCTATCAGCATGATTGAAAAGCTAAAGGAGAAACTTCCAGATCTTAATGCTAAAGACCCCCATTATCTTGGAAAATGCCATGAGGTAAAGTCTATGACTCTGTGTGCTGAACTCACCTTCAGGGCAGCACTGATGAGGACTGAGAGCAGGGGCTTTCATTATAGAGAAGACTTCCCAGCGCAGGATGATAAAAACTGGCTTAAATGGATAATCATAAAACAGGATAAGGAAGAGATGAAGCTCTCAACTCAACCTGTTCCTGTTAACGATTACAAGATCAGGCCGGATGGGAAATAATTAAACATTTAGCAAATAAGGAGATCAAAATGAAGAGACTTGTTATTACCGGTACAATAGTCATCACACTAGTATTAGTACTTTTCGGGTTTATGACAGCAGGTGCACAAAGTGAAGCGAAAGGTTTCGCGGGTGAGTGGCAGGCGACCTATACGACCCCTATCGGTGAGATGATATGCAATTACACATTTAAGGTTGAGGGAAACAATGTAACCGGAAAGGTTATTGCCGAAATGAGCGGGAACAAAAGTGAAAGTGAAATAACAGATGGGAAAATTGAGGGGGACAAAATCATCTTTGCCTGGATATATAATAATGATGTCCCGATGTCATGCACAGGCATATTATCAGGAGATGAACTCAAATTAACCCGTCAGGCAGGCACTTATGGAACAGAAGGAGCTATAGCAACCCGGATTACTGGCAATAATAAATAAACAATCGAATATTCTCCGCGCAAAGGGCATAGAGTAAAGCGCAAAAAGTAGGAATTTGACAAAATTCAATCCTTTTATTTTACTCTATACCCACTTTTCACTATCAATGCCCTTGTGAAGGCTGATATCTGATATGATGTCCAGCGCATATCCAGAAAAAACAAATCATTGATGAAGGTTTAACTCCATCTCCAGGCCAGAAAAACTAATCATATGTTTTAATTGCATTTTACTAATCGGCGAATGCCAATGGCTGACCGCTTTAATGCAAAAAATAATAGTTTTCAATTAAAATCCACCTGATTTAATGCCCAGATAAATTCTTCACAAATCATTAAAATAAAATAATTGATATTTTTTAATATTTGTATACAACTATGTTTCTTGTTATAAGAACTTGGGTTTTTCAGTCAGATATTACAACCTTATACTTACAGGATATTTGGATATGGCTAATAGAAAAAGCAAAATCGAAAAGACATCCCTTGACCACATTTCATCTGTCCCTTTTTTTATTCAGATCGCAGAGACCATGAAGAGACGCATATTATCAGGACAATACGATCCTGGTAAACAGCTTTTTACAGGTGAAGAACTGGAAAAGGAATTCCAGACAAGCAACATAACTATCCGTAAAGCCTTGGATAAATTAAAAAATGATGGTTTCGTGGAACGTCGGCGTGGACTGGGGACAACCGTGTCCAGAATAGAAGAGACGCCACTGACCTTTGAACTGGGCAGAAGCTTTAAAAAACTTAAGGAATCCATTCAAAAGCTGAACACCCAGGTGAAAGTCCTGGAAATCACCACAACCAGATCATCAGAATATGTTCAGAATTTTCTCTCAATGGACTCTGAACAGGATATCTGGAGAATGAAACGTTTAAGAATTTTTAATGGTTTACCTGTATCCTTTAACACCTATTATACTGATCCCACTTCCTGTAACAAAATATCAAAAGCAGATGCGGAAAAAGATGACATTCTGCATACTATTGAACAGGCCAAGAAAATAAGGTTTCATAAGGTAAATCAGACCCTGAGGTCCGTTGCGGCAGACCTGGACATTTCAAGCGCCCTTGAAATCCCCTATGGGGCACCTGTATTTTTTAATGAAACCACCTATCATCCGGCTTCAGGAAAGGCACTCTTACTCAGTCAGAACTATTTCAGGGGGGATATGTTTATCTTCAGGACCTCATCACTGTTATAAATTTAGCAAACACTGGAAACCCTGAACCCTGCATCCCTGTTCATCACAGGTAATCATTATTTTTGTATTGACAGCATTAACCTATTTAGTATACCTATATACATTAGTAGAGATATAAGGGAACTGGATAAAAATGTCTTAAGGTGATCAAAGCCGGTACTGATTGGCACAGAACATATCAGATCCTGCCTTCATCTTAATCTATAGTGGAATGCAGCGGCTCTACACGCTGTAATTATTATAGGGTTGCGATGCAAATCACTCCTTACAAAAAATGGGAAAGGTTTCAAAACTCCCCCCTGTCCTATTTTTTATATTGAGGCATCGCATCCCTATAATAATCTAAATTACAGATCCGGGCTGGCAATATCGTGTGATTTACCCAATTCCATCCCGGATAAGGTTTTGTATAAAATCCTCGAAAGCTTCTGCATTACATAACCTGCATCTCCTTTCCTTTAACTATGAGGAATCATGAATAATATCTATTTTAAATTAATTACTGCCATCACCCTGTCATTTCTTATTATGCTGTCACCTGCTGTTGATAGGGCCAATGCTTCCGATAAAATAAAATATGGCTGTGCTATTAATGCCAAAGATCAGATAGTTGAATCCAGGGCACTGGCAAAGAGTCTGGCAAATCCGGACAATAATCAATGGCAAGCCAAAGGTGATCTCCATCGGAAATATCATTTACCTGCGGCGAATGCAGATATGCCCTACCGTCTTTATGTACCAGTTTCATGGGATGGCCATTCACAACTACCCATGGTTGTATTCCTGCATGGCGCCATGTCTGATGAAAACAGGTATATAGATGCAAATGAGAGGCAGATGATTAATCTTGCTGAACAATATGGTTTTATCCTTCTTTCACCACTGGGACATACACCACTTGGCGCCTATGGAACGCCTCTTCGTCTGCCCGCAGTCTTTGGAAAACCTGATGTGGCGGCAAAACAGCGTGATTCTGTTACCCCAGAAGAGGAAAACAAACTGCAACTGAGCGAGAAGGATGTTATCAATGTGATAGAAATTGTGATAAATGAGTACCCTGTAAAGCGTTCAGCTATTTTTATGGCCGGTCATTCAATGGGAAGCGGCGGCACATGGTATCTCGGTGCAAAATATTACCAGTACTGGGCCGCTATAGCGCCCATGTCAGGGCCATTTGTCGATGAAACAAATTACCCATGGGACAACATACGTAAAATGCCTGTCTTCATGACAGAAGGAACAGGGGCAACCCCCTCCCTGGCCGCAAGCAGGGCAATGTCGACATGGATGAAAGAGAAGGGTTTCAATTTGGTGTATAAAGAGGTAGATGCCGACCATGGAGGAATGATTCCTCTTGTATTGCCAGGTATATTCACATATTTTAAAGAGCAAATAAGTACCAATGCAAAATAAGAAGCAGCGGTGAAAACATTTCCTGTTAAAACTGGAGGTTTTTATGAGTAAAATATCTTATACACTTGTGATTATTGTTATCTCCATGAGTCTCTTCATACCAATTTCCTTTGCATCAGACACAGAAAAAAAGGTAGAGGGCACTGAAATTAAAATGCTCCAGGCGGAATACGTTTTTGATGCCAATGTAACTATTGGTGGTTTGCTTAATTTCGGTAAGAGCAAGTATGGCGAGCGCAGGATAATACCGATTACCGGAGGCAAGTTTAAAGGACCGGATATTGAGGGCGAAGTACTGCCCGGCGGCGCTGACTGGCAGTTGACACGTCCGGATGGTGATGTAGAGTTATACGCAAAATCACTCTTGTCCAAAAACGGTTTTTAGTTAATGAATTTTGATATTGAAAAAGTCCTCCTTATGGGAGATCGTTAAGTTACCAGACAAAACGAATTCCCAAAAGCAAAAGGAGGACAAACCTAT
>JAAZBV010000005.1 GCA_012513605.1 Desulfatiglans sp.
ATTTTGATTCTTGGACAGCACTGCTGGCAATAACCTGTTTTTTGAATACGCCGTTTTGTTAACTTAACTACTTGTTTTTACTTGATGCAATATCAAATTTTCATTTATCTTGGACAGCAATGATTTATAAATTAAATTGAACAAATTTATTGGCACCATACACTTATATCTGTAAAAGGTGCACCTTATACGAGACAGAGACAAAGGAATGAAAGAAAATGATTGATCCTGAAATAATAAAACGATGTCAGCAGAAAGATCAGACTGCATATGATGCGTTATTCAAGACTGCCGGTAAAAAGGCATTATGGACAGCCTATCTGCTTACCGGCAGAATGGAGATTGCTGAAGAAATTGTCCAGGAATCTTTCTTCCGGTGTTTCTGTAATATAAAAAATCTGCATAAGCCAGAGATGTTTACTGTATGGTTCAACCGCATACTTGTAAGGACTTGCTGGTATGTTATTCGCAAGGAGAGGAAAACACCAGAGGTAAGCCTTGAGGATGAAAAGTTACCTGAGTTAAAAGACCATGATAATGGGGATATCCTTGAAAAGGTGGAACAGAATCAGGTGAGCATGGCAATTCGTAAGACTGTTAACAGCCTCAAGCCTGCATTGCGTTCAACAATTGTACTCTTTTATTACAATGAATTAACCATCAGGGAGATAGCCAAGGTTATGGGTTGCCTGCAGGGCACGGTAAAATCAAGGCTGTATTATGCAAAAAAGGTTCTTGAGAAAGAACTGAAGAGAGAACTTTTGGATGAACATATCCATTTATCCGGTTACACCGGTTATACCGGAAAGGAGTGTGTTGAAAATGAATAATAACAGATCTTTAGATTATCTAATTAAGAAGGCTTTAACCGAAGTTGAAGAGACGGCAACATTGGATACAGGTCTGCTGTCTGAGGTGAAAAGCAGATTATTAAAGGAAGGAAGGGATACAGAAATTATGGCAAAAATAAAATTTTTTTCTCACACAAGTATAGGAAGAGCTGCGACAATAAGCTGTTCAGTGATAATTGTTTTTCTATTTTCATTTATATTTATTCAGCCCGTAAGGGCGGTTGCAGAAAAAGGAATAGAGAAGGTCAGATCCATGATCTATGATGTAATCAAGGGTGAAGATGGCAAATATGTTGCTGTTAAAGTGCCGAAACCTGAGCCCGGAGATCTTGGCCCGATAAATTATACAGGGGTGAAAAAGGCGGTTGCAAAGGAAATTATAGCCAGGATTCCTGAAAGCCTGGCAGGCGGTTTTATGTTATCATCTCGGGCTCTTGGATATACTGATACCTCAAAAGGTTTGGCGTTAAGCAGATCTGTACCAGATCCGGCAGATTATAAGGAACACGAAAAATTCAATGAGATATATGAAAAATTCAATGAGAGAGTATCCGCCATTTATAAAAAATATAATTCATGGATTGCTCTTTCGATATCACATTTTGACACCCCTTTTGCCTCGAATTCAAAACGGGAGGAGTTTGAAGGTGATAATAAGAGAACAATTTGTTTAGGCGCCATACAGGCGACATATGCGGAATATCCAGGAGCACGTTATCCGATCGTGGAGGTAGCAGATCAGGGTGGTTACGAAGACACGACAAAAGAGCCCATAATCAACATCTACCATACGATAAAGTGGGAGCAGAACGGACTCTATTTTACCGTATTTGATCTTAGCCACGATCTTTCTTTGGAAGAACTCCAAATCGCGGCAACCTCAGTAGTTGAGAGCATGATGTAGCAGTCTGTATTTTTAACCTCCTGTTTAAGGTAAAAGCTATCAATAGCTTCTTTCTTAACAGGAGGTTTCTTTTTTGTTCAGCTTTCAGCTTCCACTATTTTTATCTCTTCATCTGTCAGGCCATACAACTCATACACAAGTTGATCGATTCTCATGTCTGTCATATCAATCTGTCGACGCAGCATCTCTGTTGTCTGTGGTATTTTAGATTCCACCAGTTTTTTATTCAGATCAAGCATCTGGTTTACAAGGCTGACCATCTGGTCATGCCGGGCCACGTCACCAGGATCATTGAAGTTTATGGTGCGGATAGGGAGTTTGGAGATATACATTGGTTTGTATTCATAGTATCCTCCCTGTTTTGTCGATGAAATTGAATGTATAAAATAATCAAGTGTCTTCGAACCGATTAAGCCAAGCAGATATTTGTCAGTGGTAGGTATAATGGTTGTCTTATCGTTGGAATAAAAACCATCTGTATCATAAGCATATGAAGCTGACTTCACAATTGCAGGAACAATAATTTTTGGATTTTCAAATTCAGCGTAGTAATCACAGGCACGCAGTTCCCACCAATAATCTCCTTTATCATATCGCTTTTCAGCCTTTTCCCTAAATTGATCGAGATGTGCTGCAATGGCGGGATATTCTTTCAGTAACCATTCCCATTGCCTGCCAGTATTGGAGGATTTTTCATTTGTAAACCCTCTGGGAAAAAGGATCAGGTATTTCTCTGTGGCCAAAGGGGTGTATCGTTTTATATCCCTTCCTGCAAGAAAGGGCTTTAAAATTTCAACGCTCTTTGGATCATCTGCTATCAGTCTCTCCCTTGTAGCATTATCAATGACAAATGCCTCATTTAAACCGGTTTTGACACCATAATATATTTTTCCATCTACATATTTCCCCAAAGGGATACCGGCTTTTCGTATTTTGTCGAGGATGTCCTGAGTGGTTTGATTCGCAAGAGACCAGCCAGCATCATCAAGGCAATCCTGTTGCACTTCATAGAACTGTTGCCTGACATAATCCTGAAGATCGCCGAAATCCAGCGTCTTGATTGTTGAGGCCTGGAATGTCTTAGCTGGGGCTTTCTTCTGAATAACAAGAATACAGGTGTAGGTTGTTGCCTGATTGAATACCGGTAAGGCTCCAAAGTCTATGATTTCATGAATATGCTGTTGCTTCATCCATTGCCGCAGGGATTTGCCATAATTTGCCCTGAGCCATTTATTGGCAACAATATAAGAAAAATAACCTCCCTGCTTTAAAATGGAAACACCTTTTTCTATAAAATAGACATACAGATCGGCAACTCCATTATATGTAGAATATTGCCTTTCAAAATAGGGCTTAAAATCCATCAGACCTTCCTGCCTTACATAAGGCGGATTACCGATAACCGCATCAAAGCCACCGCCCTTCATGATATCGTTAAACTCAGCCTGCCAGTCAAAGGCATTAACCTTGAAGAGCTCTTCCTCATCAAAAAAGCTCATCTGCTGCTGTGAATAAAAATCCGGTCCAATAAGGGAGTTCCCGCATTTAATGTTGTTGGATAGATCAGGCAGGACGCGCTCCTGGAACATGCGCATCTGTTTTCCGATACTCTGCTCATCCTCGCCTTCCAGCACCTTGAGTAATAGTGAAAGCTTTGTTACCTCAACCGCCTGATGGTCAATATCCACACCATAGATATTGTTCAGGAGTATCCTTTTTCGTTCATCAGTGGTTAAGCGCCATTCCCCTTTTGGTGACTGATAAATGCGGGGTGTCTTTCCCTTTGACCAGTCTTCAGGACCATCCTTGATATATTCATCCCTGTGCCAGTCGAGCAAAAACTGATACGCACCAATAAGAAAGGAGCCTGAACCGCAGGCCGGATCTAATATCTTGAGGTTACTCACCCCGCCCCTGGGGCCTGGTTTTTTACCTTCCACGAGCCTTCCCACAGTATTTTTTACGATATAGGCCACAATATAATCCGGCGTGTAATAAACCCCACCGGCCTTCCTGACCTCAGGTTTTTCCTCGATTCTGGCCTGATGCCCGGTTGTAAGGCGAATAACCTTGCCAAGAAAGCGTTCATAAACCTGGCCTAATATGTCAGCAGGTAAAACAGAAAATTCGTATGGGCTCTCAGGATAATAAAGATTTTTGAAAATCTCCTTTAAAGGCTTGTCATCAATTAAGAGTGAAGGTGTAAGTGTGTCGCAATTTTCACGATCTTTTTCTTTATGAAAATGAAACAGGCCGGAGTTGTATTTCTCATCTGCCTTTCTAAAGAGATGGAACAACCTTTTGTAGATATCTGTCCCATTCTTTAGCGCCATTAACCCGCCATATAGTTCCATACCACGGTCTTCACAGATGCGGAGAAACACAATCCGGTCTATTGTCTGCTGTACAGCAAAATTAAGCTCCCTCTGTGAAAGTTCAGGGTTTCTGATGGCAATATTGCGGGCCAGGAGTTCACGCCAGTTTTCTATTTCGATCAGAAAAGCGGTATCAACTTCTGTGGTGCCCTTCTTCCCCTTGTTTGATTCAACATATTTATCAAAGGAGCCCTTAAGGATTGCATCGCGTGAAAAGATATTTGATATCTCATCCCACCTTGCTTCATAATCTGTATATTTAAGGTAAAGTATTCGGGAGTGGGAAACCTTGTCTGTTTTCTCCGGTTTTACCCGGCAGTCATAAACAGCAAGTTCCTCAAAATCAGTCAGTATGCTAAGGGGCAGCTTGGCGCTCCAGCCATAGCGGCGCAACTGAAATGAAGGAATACAGCTTGATTCAAATTTTGATAATCTTCAATTATTCCATATGTGTCAACAATTAATAAGGGGCTAAAAAAAACCTGGACACCTCAAAAGCCCAACAAAAACATAATTGGCGGTAATGCCTGGATCGATGATTTTGTATAAATGCTGAATCTCACACAAAGACACAAAGTCACAAAGGTAACTACCTAAAATAGATTGTTTTTCTTGGTGTTCTTTGCGGCTTTGCGTGATAACTTGCCTTTTTACAATGCTGCCAGGATCAGCAAATCCGACACATAGAAGAGTCGTTTTGATTGCTATTCGGCCAAAATACCAGCGCTGGCATTTTGGCCCAATATGTTATAAAAATCGAAAATCAACTGTAATAATAAAAGGTTATAAAAAAAGAGGATCAGGGGTAATCATAGCCCCTGATCCTCCTTAGAGATCAAATTAGTCGAGGTTCATCACAAGGACATCTTAATCAAAAGCCATGTCGGTTTTCCATACCTCCCAGACTTTTCCAACAAGATCTGGTCCTGGCTTAAGGGTTTTCTTACCTGGTTTCCATCCGGAAGGCAGGGCCTCAGCTCCCTTTTTCTCTCTTACAAGCTGGAACGCCTGTATCTGCCTTATATTTTCCATCACGTTTCTGCCAACAGGAGGCGACAGTACCTCATATGCCTGTATAATGCCATCAGGGTCTATAATAAATCTTCCCCTTGTATCAACCCCCTCACCCTCATCATATATGCCGAATATTGTCCCGACCTTTCCTCCTGCATCTGAAAGCATGGGAAAGGGGATTCCTCCAGGCACCATTTTTGAAAGTTCATTATCATCCCACATCTTGTGAACATACATACTGTCAACACTCATAGAGAGTATTTCAACACCGAGTTTCTGGAATTCAGGATATTTTGCAGCAACTGCTGCAATTTCAGTAGCTCAGACAAATGTAAAATCTCCGGGATAAAAACAGAGTACAACCCATTTGCCTAAATATTCGGATAACTGGACACTTGAAAATTTGCCCTGCCTGTATGCGGGCGCAATAAAATCAGGGGCTTTCTTCCCTACCTGGATCATGGCTTTTACCTCCTTGACTGTTATTTCATTTTCGGTTTTTTTATCATTTGTTTTCTTTTGCTCTCCTACTGGGCCACCAGTTGGCCTTGCACAACCCACTTTTACATCTTTTCCCATAGGCACACCTCCATTTTTCTAAATTGTTAAATTTCAATTCTCGAACTTTCCAGCGCTAATTTTAGTTAACATTTGGTTATTAATCCATCAATATTTAGTTGTTCAGACTTTCAAATCCAAAGTGCCTATTAATAATGGCTTTTTTTAATTAATATTGATAATAAATCATCATTGACCATGTTATATCCTTTCGCTATGAAGCATACTCAGTTGATAAAAAAAGGTGTAACTCATTTTAAATAAAACATGAGTTACACCTTCACTGTCATTCATATATGGATAAAAGACTGTAAGATACACCTATTCAAAAATGAGGAGCTGCCTCTCAATCTAAAAAAGATTAAAATTCAACAGCAAGCTGTGCTGTAAACAGATTGCTCTTATCTCCATTTTCATATTTGCCGCTCAGGTATTCTATTCCAACAGTTGTATACTTGAAAAGCCCATAGGTGAGCACACAGCCGTACTGCCTTTCCGGCAATAAATCTCCAAGCTCTTTTGTCTTTCCATATTTTATGCCCATTAAGAGGTCATCATTTGCGGCCCATGCAAACTCAAGATTATATGCCCTTGGCTTGTATGCAAGGCCATTATCAAATGAAAGATCACCGGGGGCAAACCTCTCTCGTGCTCCAACATACTCAAAACCGATAAAGAATCTCTCCTTTACAGATGCGTTAAGAAAATATCCGACCCCGGAAACATAATCATTGATGGCTCCGGCCAGGACCTCCCCCTCAAGCCCGTCACTCTCAGCAATATTGCTTATATATGATGCGCCCAGGCTTAATCCGAACCCTGATACAGCATCTTCAGGAAGGGTAAATATGGCATTTGCAACCCATGATTTAACCCTGTCATCTCCGGAAATTTTTTCTATGTCACCGTTAAATATTGAGATGCTGATATCAAACAGATCATTGGCAAAGCCCGCCCTTATAGCGCTCTCCCTGGTTTCACCTATCTCAAGCGTAATAGGGTCGCTTATAAAGTGGCTGTTAAAGGAACCGAATGGCACATACATCTTACCTGCTGAGAGGTATAAGGGGAGCACATCCTCACCGCTTAGTGTGATATACCCCTCATCAAGGTCAACAGGCTCGGTATCATCCTCTTCCCATAAAAGGAGGACATGACCGCTAACATGTTTGTTAATCTCCGCATCTATCCCCAGTTCAACAGTGGCAAGGGTGATATCGCTGTTTTTTGCATTCGGTGTCTCAGAATCCTTATACTTCATGGATGCATGGCCAGCCTCCACCTCAATTAAGCCGCTTATGCTGATCTTTTCCATCCAGTCTTTTTCGATATCATTTATTTCAGATGATTCAAGCCTCTCAATCCTGGATTTCATTTCATTTAATTCCTTAAGGGTCCCATCACTTGACATCTCCCCTGCAATAGCAGGCAGAGCATTTAAAACAACTCCAGCAATCATGCATAAACCAATTTTAAACATTTTCTTCATTTTCATCTTTACTCCATCTTAGTTATTTTTTTTCCACAGTAACAAGTATCTTTTCCCCTATACCTCTGCCTATAGCTATACGAGTATTATTGTGACCGATCACAAGTCTCCCATCGTTATTATTGTTGATTACCTCCACCAGGTCCCCGGGATTAAGCCCAAGCGAGACGAGCCTTTCCCTTGCATGCCTTCCTGCCCTCATCTCTGTGATGATCAGCCTTTCACCCGGTCTGGCCATGGTAAGGGGCATAAGAGGTCGCCTCTGATTCTGGCATTCACTGCACAGACCATAAACCTCCATTTTATGACATCTATTTAACATTGCACGCTCCTCTCACCTTCCCATTCATATATCTCCAAATGATCCGATTTGCAGTTAGAACAGCAATTTGAGCAGGAACAGGCATGATCCAGCCTCCTGACCCTTCCCTTTCTTATCCATTGATCCAGCATTCCCCTCATGGCCGCAGGTTCTACATTGAAGCGTATTGAAAGGTCAGAGAGGGATGCTGCTGACCGCTCTTTAAAATATTCTTTTATCTCTGAAAGTATCATTTAAGTTGCCTCCATTAATTTCCATTTTTCTATTTATCTGTAGGGTCACGAAACATCGTGCCCATAAGGGCACGGTGCGCCGTACCCCTTCGGTTTTCATGAATTTTATTGGCAGAGTGTTTCATGCCGAATATAAACCCACCAAAGGCCACACCCAGAATAACAATCCACATAAAAGATGTCCCGGGATGCCTTCCGATGGTTCCAATCTGATAGAAGAGTGTTGCCACCACCCAGGCAAGCAGGGTCAGGTATGTCCCTGCAAAGATCGTCCATTTTATATTTGTCTCACGATAGATTGCTGCAATGGCCGCAAGGCACGGGTAATAAATAAGGATAAACAGAAGATATGCGATTGCGCCTATCTTCCCATCAAAGCTTGCCACCATGGTGCCAAAGGTTGTTTTACTTACCTCCTGTTCCTCTGCTGCGGTATCCATATCAGAGACATCACCGACCCCTATGCCAAGAGGGTTAATAACAGTCCCCCCAAGTTCGGAGAATGCTGCGGGTATGGTGCCGAATGCCTCTGCAACGCTGCCAATAAAGTTAAAATCCTCTGCCTCCTCATCACCCCCCTCTTCGGCGATTGATGTATACAATGCATCAAGTGTTCCTACTACCGCCTCTTTTGCAAAGATACCTGTGAAGATACCCACTGTGGCAGGCCAGTTTTTTTCTGTAAGCCCCATGGGCGCAAATATGGGTGTGATTGCACGGCCCACAGCGCTCAATATTGAATTCTCGCTGTCTTCATTGCCAAAACTGCCATCACGGCCAACCCCATTCAAAAAGGCCAGTATTACAAAGATGGGTATCAGCACCTTTCCTGCACGGAACATAAATGACTTGAGCCTTTCATATGCATGGAAAAGGACACCCCTTACAGTCGGTATATGATATGGGGGGAGTTCCATAATAAAGTGCGATGTCTCACCTTTCAAGACTGTGCTTTTAAGGATAAAGCCTGTCATAATGGCAAGGAGTATCCCTGTTATATAGAGCCCGAACACAAGTGTGCTGCCTGATGTCGGGAAAAAGGCCGCTGCAAAAAGGGCATACACAGGTAACCTTGCACCGCATGACATAAATGGATTCATCATAATGGTGAGTGTCCTGTCCCTCTCATTATCAAGGGTGCGCGTAGCCATTATTGCAGGGACATTGCACCCGAAACCCACAAGCATGGGCACAAATGATTTGCCAGGCAGCCCCACATAACGCATGAACCTGTCCATTACAAATGCTGCGCGTGCCATATAACCTGAGTCCTCCAGTATGGCGAGACACAGAAACATAAACCCGATGGGAGGTATAAATGTGGACATGGTCTGTATGCCTCCACCTATTCCATTGGCAAGGAATGTAATGAGCCATTCAGGGAGATGAAGCGCCTCAAGAACTGCCCCAAAACCATCAACAAATATGGCGCCAAACAGGATATCAAAAAAATCTATAAAACATCCGCCTATGTTTATGGTGATCATGAATGTTGCATACATGGCAACAAGAAACAGGGGAATGCCAAGCACACGGTTCAGCAGGACATTATCTATTGCGTCTGAAATTGTCCTTCTTACCTCGTATTTTTTTTCAACCGCATCCCTGCATACACCATTGATAAAACCATAGCGGGCATCCGCAACTATTATGTCAGGATCATCATTAAGAAGCTTACCCATCCTTTTCCTGGCATCTTCCAATTCGGATGAAGAGCTATTTTGGGCAAGCTCTTCTGCAAGTTCATCCCCTTCAAGGAGTTTAATAGCGAGCCACCTGCTGTCCAGATTCTTTGATACTGCCTGATCCTTGAGAAGCGTTTTGAAGGCGTCTATTGTCTGTTCGACCTCAGAAGGATATTTGATACCTGCTTCAGGGATATTTCTGTTTGCGGCAGCAAGACTCACCGCATCCTTGAGATTTTCTATGCCCTGATTTCTGCTTGCAACAATAGGAATCACGGGGCAGTCAAGGAACTTTTCAAGTTTTTTAATATCTATCCTGATCTTGTGCTGCTCTGCTATATCCATCATATTGAGCGCCACCACCATGGGCACCTTCATCTCAAGAAGCTGAACAGTCAGGTACAGGTTTCTTTCAAGGTTGGAGGCATCCACTATATTAAGGATAAGATCCGGAGCCCCGGTTATTACAAAGTCCCTTGATATCTTCTCATCAAGGGATGTTGCGGAAAGTGAGTATATCCCTGGGAGGTCAACAACCTCTATCTCCTTATCATTATGGCTGTAAATACCTGTCTTTCTCTCGACTGTGACGCCGGGCCAGTTTCCCACCTTTTGTTTTGCGCCTGTAAGAGAGTTGAAAAGGGTGGTTTTCCCGCAATTGGGGTTGCCTGCAAGCCCTATTTTTATTGCCATCATCCTGTTAACTCCTTTCCACAAGAACGGCTTCGGCCTCAGCTTTTCTTAAGCTCAGGTTGAATCCCCTCAGGTTTATTTCGATCGGGTCACCCAGGGGCGCTACACGAACTACCTTCAGTTCAGTACCTTTTGTTAACCCCATAGCAAGGAGCCTGTTCATAAAGGGCTTCCCTGACTTTGAGTAGCCATACACCCTGGCGGTCGTATTCAGCTCCATATCACATATTGTTTTTTGCATATTCCCTCCTTAAAAATAAAAAAGGCGTAACCGGGTAGCAGGTAACCTGCTCTCAGTCACGCCTTCACTTTCTTTGCACCTCATGGTCAAAGACCGTAAGACATTCCAATGTTTTCATCCATCTATAATGGATGAGCCTGTTATTTATTCTATAAGTACATCTGTGAGTCTTTTCCGCAGCATCTCAAGCCTCTTTGATTTAAAAGATTTTTTTGTCTCTTCCAGCACGTCAATAGTATCCTTAAGGGCATCAGCAAGTCTTTTTTCCCTTTCTACTGATTGAGGTGACAACGCAGAAGATGCACCATCCTTTTTAAATCCTCTATTTATAAGGCTTTCCATCATTGCACACTGCATATCCATCCTTTTATGCAGCTCTTCAGTGCGGTCATGTAGTTTCCTCAATAATTCATTATCACTCAACATAGTTTCAAACAACCTGACTTGATTAGATAAATCTAATTCATAGGGTAAAAAAATTTACTGGCTTATTTTAATCAGGCCGCCTTCACAATCAGCAGTGAAATTTTTCATATGTTCCTTGCATTTTTCAGGCTTCAGACCATTTACACAATATTCCTGAAAATAATTCAGCCAGTTTTCACCTGTCCTGGGGCATGATTGAACAAATTCAATAAACTTGGTGAGCCTTGAAAGTGTCTCAGGCCCCATCCCATGCTCCATTCTGCATGCCTCATTATCAGCCGTTTCAGGGTCAAGTTTTAAAATATCAGTAAGAAAGCTCCTTATTGTATTATGTCTGCACTCTATTTCCTTTCCTATTTCCATTCCTTTATCAGTCAACTCAAGGTATTCATGTTTTTCATAGTCAATAAAACCCTTATCAGAGAGGTTTTTTAACATGTTTGTTACTGTCGGCATTTTTACACCCAGCTCTCTTGCAATATTTTTTACCCTTATTGCACCCTTGCCCTGATTCAACTTAAAGATTGTTTCGAGGTAATCTTCCATGGTTGAGGAGATATTTTCGTCTGACATTTTATTTCCTTATCTTTATTAGATTAATCTAATTAATTTAATGAACCCCAATTTAGTTATATCCTTATATCTTGTCAAGGGTTTTTTCAACTTAAAATAGTTTTTTTGCTTCATTGCCAAATAGAATGAAACTTTGAAAAGTTTATTGTCGGTAAGACCCGCAAGGTTTTCCCCGCCTGTTAAACCCTTATCCGATGAGGCTAATAAGGTAATAAGAAAGGGGCTTGTAAGGTAGGTAATCGAGTGGAACGTCTTCACACGTTCCACTCGACCATTTTTTTGTCACCCTGTCAGATGACAGCAATGATGTCAGGCTTAAGCAAGGTCAAACCGGTCAAGATTCATCACCTTGTTCCATACAGCAACAAAGTCATTAATGAATTTATCCTGTGAATCAGCGCATGCATAGACCTCGGCTATTGCCCTTAACTGGGAATTGGAGCCGAATATAAGGTCAACGCGGGTGCCTGTCCATTTGACCTTACCGCTCTTGCGGTCACGACCCTCATACACATCTTCATCTGTTGCTGATTTGCTCCACACAGTATCCATATCAAGCAGGTTCACAAAGAAGTCATTGGTCAGGGCTTCAGGTTTTTTTGTAAAAACCCCATGCTTTGACTTCCCGAAGTTAGTGTTCAGCACCCTCATGCCGCCTAGCAGGACTGTCATCTCAGGTGCTGTGAGTGTGAGGAGCTGTGCCTTGTCTATGAGCATCTCTTCGGCGGTCATGCTGTATTTCTTATTCATGTAATTCCTGAACCCGTCTGCCTTGGGCTTGAGTACAGCAAATGAAAGGGCATCGGTCTGTTTCTGCGATGCATCTGTGCGGCCTGGTGTAAATGGGACTGTAATCTTAGCGCCCGCATTTTTAGCGGCAAGCTCAATAGCTGCGCACCCGCCAAGCACTATCAGGTCAGCCATTGAGACCTTTTTATTTCCCTTCTGTGAATCATTGAATTCCTTCTGGATCTTCTCAAGGCCTTTAAGCACCTTCTTAAGCTGAGCAGGCTGATTTACCTCCCACTCCTTCTGGGGTGCAAGGCATATGCGCGCACCGTTTGCACCGCCGCGTTTGTCAGAGCCACGGAATGTGGAGGCAGATGCCCATGCGGTTGTTACAAGCTGGGATATGGAGAGGCCTGAGTCAATGATCATGCGCTTAAGCTCTGCTACATCCTTTTGGCCGATCTGCTTATAATCCGCAGCCGGGATTGTATCCTGCCAGATAAGGTCTTCCTTTGGCACCTCCGGCCCAAGATAGCGTGCCTTTGGACCCATGTCACGATGAGTAAGCTTAAACCATGCCCTTGCAAAGGCGTCTGCAAATTTATTAGGGTTTTTCAGGTAATTACGTGCGATCGGTTCATAGATCGGGTCAAAACGCAGGGATAGGTCTGCCGTGGTCATCATTGGCCTGTGTTTCTTTTTGGGGTCATGGGCGTCTGCAATCATATCAGTCTCTTTTACATTTTTTGCAAGCCACTGGTTTGCCCCTGCCGGGCTCTTAACCAGTTCCCACTCATATTGGAACAATATTCTAAGATATCCCATGTCCCAGCTTGTCGGATTGGGCTTCCAGGCGCCCTCTATGCCGCTCCCGATAGTGTCTCCAGCTTTCCCTTTACCAAAGCTGCTCTTCCACCCAAGCCCCTGTTCCTCAATAGGGGCAGCCTCAGGTTCAGGGCCAACATGGGTTGCAGGGCCTGCGCCATGACACTTTCCAAAGGTATGACCACCCGCTACAAGGGCAACTGTCTCTTCATCATTCATTGCCATGCGTGCAAAGGTATCTCGAACATCCTTACCTGATGCAACAGGGTCAGGATTGCCATTAGGGCCTTCCGGATTTACATAGATAAGCCCCATCTGCACGGCTGCAAGTGGGTTTTCAAGGTCACGCTCACCTGTATAGCGTTTATCACCAAGCCATTCGGTTTCAGAACCCCAGTAGATATCCTCCTCAGGTTCCCATGTGTCCACACGGCCACCGCCAAAACCAAAGGTCCTTAGCCCCATTGACTCAAGGGCGCAGTTACCTGCAAGTATCATGAGGTCTGCCCAGGATATCTTTTTTCCATATTTCTTTTTTATAGGCCATAAAAGCCTTCTGGCCTTATCAAGGTTAACATTGTCCGGCCAACTATTAAGGGGGGCCAGACGCTGATTGCCAGACCCAGCGCCGCCCCGGCCATCACCCTGGCGATAGGTGCCAGCGCTGTGCCAGGCCATGCGGATAAAGAGCGGGCCATAATGGCCGTAATCTGCAGGCCACCAATCCTGTGAATCGGTCATAAGGGCATAGAGATCATTTTTAACTGCCTGAAGATCAAGCTTTTTAAATTCCTCAGCGTAATTGAATCGCTCGCCCATGGGGTTGCTCAGATTTGAATGCTGATGAAGTATCTTAAGGTTAAGCTGATTTGGCCACCAGTCACGGTTTGATGTGCCGCGGCCTGAAACGGGTTTACTTGACATTCCTGTTACGGGGCATTTACTCTCTTTACTCATCTCTATCCTCCTTTATCTGTTAAAGTTTTTTTTGACAAGCAGGGCATATTCCAAAAAAATCCAGCCTGTGGCTGGTTATACTGAAACCGGTCTCCCTGACCAGCTCTGCTGATACAGATTCCAGGCTCTCAAGGTCAGGGTCTATTATCTTTTTACATCTTGTGCATATCAGGTGCGGATGGGGGTCTGGTCTGTTGCCGTCATACCGGCTGCTCTCAGTACCAAAACTGAGCTCCTGCACCTCCCCCAGATCCTTGAGCATTGAGATGTTCTTGTAAACAGTAGCAAGGCTTGTTGTGGGAAACTCCTTTTTTACCTGTTCATAGATATCTTCAACACTCGGATGTCCTTCACTTACAGACAGGACACTTAGTATGGCAATTCGCTGCGGCGTTATCCTGCAGCCTGCCTCCCTCATCTTCTGTATCATTGTCTCTAAACGTATCTTATGATCGGACATAATGACTAAATCACACTCCTTTTTATAAAAATACGCAAAGCGATAATGATTACTATTTGATAATAATTATCAATTATAAATCAAAAATCCCGGTTGTCAATTCTTTATTTTTAACAGCGCCCTGATCTCCTCCCTCTGTTCCTTGTCTTTGAGGCGGTAGATACTGTCTATCTTATAATAAAGAGGGCCTGTGTTTTCAGTGACAACTACCCTGTCATGACCGGCTGTTATGGTGGAACCGGTGCCCGGTATGCCTATGTTGAGATGTACATTGCTGATGGGTCTTTGCAGAATGAGCAGGTAGTAATCATTAAAGGCAGCCTTAAGTATAATAGACTGGGTATCCAGCTTTTCCCAGGTGGGCTCCTTAAAGGTCACGATTCGATCTACCTTTTCCAGCTTATTATCAAAGTTGTATTTTTTAGGAACAGGAGGGAGGGTTGTAGCGCAAGATAAAGTCAGAAAAATGATAATTAATGGTACAAAGACAGAAAAAGCCTTTATCGCCCTTTCCATTTTTGCTCTCCTTTTCATTTATGGTGGTTTTATTGGGATATTTTATACGAATCAGGATAAATGTGAACATATTTTTTTATATCAAGAGTAAATCAATAGAGATGGTTAACTCCATGATTTTTCTTTTTATTGACTTGAAACGCAGTGCTACCTATACTTCACTATAAAAAATGTTTCTTATCAATAACCGGGGTGTTTCACACATTAACAGGTAATAACTTATGACCCTGCCTGTATTCAAACATGGGCTTAGCAGGGACTCTGCATTTGGGTTCTCATGCGGACGCTGCATGGGTTGCTGTCGTAATAAAAAGATACAGCTCAACCCCTATGAGATTGCCCGCATGGCGAGTCACCTTGGTATTTCGACAACAGAATTTATTGCTGACTATACTGCCAGGGGCACTGTCCTAAAAAACAGGGAGGATGGCACCTGCATATTCCTTAAGAAAAATGGTTGCAGCATACATCCTGACCGGCCCCTTGTATGCCGTCTTTACCCACTTGGCCGACATATAAGGTACCCGTGGGTTGAAAGCTTTTCACAGTTTGAGTCTGAGCCCGGATGCAAGGGGACATTCAATCAGGGTGGCACAATTGAAACATACCTTGAAGAGCAGGGGGCCTTTGACTTTATGCGGGCCGCAGACCTTTATCTGGAACTACTCTGCTTTTTACTTGAAACGCTTAAGGATAAGCCCTTTTCACCGGATCAATCCGATACCATACTCGAAACAGTGCAGAATATCACCCAGGGTAAAGCCGGTGAAAATGAACTGAAGTGGATAGATATGGATAGAACCATTGCCGATTATTGCAGACGATCCGGCCAGCCTGTGCCATCAACAATCGATGAAAAAATGGCAGTACATATTACCGCCGTCCGTAAGTGGGCGGCTTAACTTTATTGAGAATGTGCAGTAAAAAAGAAAGCATCATCATGAGATTTGGCGGAAAAGCCAATCCTGACAGCATTGTAAAAAGGTAAGTTATCACGCAAAGCCGCAAAGAACACAGAGATAAAAAAGTTTTAAAGTATTTACCCTGCGGCTTTGTGACTTTGTGTGAGATGGAACTTTTTTACGAAACCATCAATCCTGGCAAATCCTCCAAATGCCAGTTACTACATTGAATAACCAGTTGAAAACCTGCGCAGATTCATGTACATTTGCAAGTGTTTCAAATCAAGCAGGCATCTCAGAAGAAATATTAGTTTTATTGAGGCGTACAGCAATGCTGGATTACAGGTTGTGAACCCTTTTATATGGGGCTTTAAGCGGTCAGCGGTCAGCATTCAGCTTAAGCCTGTTGGAATGATAAACAGTTAGAAAATAACTGAAAAAGGCGGTTTTTACCATAAAAGTTTATTGAAACTGGAAGACAAACAGAAACAATGTGATCATTGGTTAGCGTCAAAAGAAAGTAGGAGGGCACTGTGAAATCAATTACCGAATTAGTTAAGATTGTACTACTGTTAATTATTGCTGTCTTTCTAGGTATTGGATCAGGAATTTTCCATAAGCCTACGACCATTGTTCCTGAGCCAAATAGTATATCAGATACCAAATCATCCATCCCAAAAAAGGAAAGAAAAGAAGATCTTAAGAAAATAATGGAACATACACTTTCTAGCCTTTTTAAATTTCCTGAAAGTGTGCGATTTAAGAATACGAATCTTGTATATAAACGCTTATTTCACGATGCTGGTATAAATGTCGACACTTCAAAGGAACTTGAGCTTGCTACTTTATGTGGGCATTATTCTGCACAAAACGCTATGGGGGTTTACGGAGCATTTGAACGGTTTTATGCTGAGGTAGCGGTAAATAATGAAAAACGAGGGATTTCGGGAGAATTGTGGTTTAGTAATGATGGCTCAATACAGAAACTATACTCTCTTGATTCGAAAGTACCATTAGAAGGTGAAGAAGATGAGTTTAACAAACTTTTCTTAAAAAATTGCGGTGATATTGACAAGGCACATATGGGTGCGTTCAGCGGATATGAAATTGGATACGAGGCAATAGGAGTAAAATACTATTCTGAAGCTCTTGACAAATTATCACAATATCCAGATTTAGCAAATACCATACAAATTTGCATGCAATCTGGGGCATCAACTGATTATTGTATAGCCATAGAACAGTGTCAAAGATTCGAAACACTACAAAACGATATGAAAGAATTTTGTTCTATTCAAAAAGAAATTTGCTCTGATAATAATTCGCCAAATGTTTGTGAGGAAAAAATTATCGCAGTTTACAAAGAGAAGAATTCAAAGAATAAAAAATAAGTGCTAACCCGCTAATCTACCGGACCTGGCAGGAACGATTGCCACGCCGGTAATCAGCACTGTTCTGTGTGAAAATAAATGTCTAATCTTAAATATCGATTTGAAAGTTTCATGTCCTCACTTCCCTCAGTTGAAGTGATTGATGACATTGAACTATCTAAGGATAAAAGAAAATACAAAAAAGCCGATTATTTTGGACTGGGCCGAAAAATAATCTTTGAACAAAAATCACTTGAGACAGATCAAACTGAAAAAGTGCAGAGTAAAATAGATAGCTACCAAAATGAAGATTTCTTTCCTCTATACTATTGTGAAAGAGATATTAACAAAATAATAAAACATTTCCCGGACGAAGAAAAAACAAACTTAGAGGTTTTAACTTTAATAACAAAACAAATTGAAGGGGTGCTATCAAAAGCGAATTCCCAAATATCTTCAACAGAAAATATGTTCAATCTACATGATTCAACTGGGATACTAATTTTACTTAATGATACGGTTAAAATATTATCCCCTAATATTATAGCTAAAAGAATTGTCGATCGTATAAGGGAAAAAAATAAAACAGATAATTACCGATTTAACAGGATTCAGTATGTTATTTTTATTTCTGAAACGCATACCTATAAAGGTATTCCTATTCTTTTACGAATCGAAGGCCCAACGGCACCTGAAAATGCCGTCAACATTAATGAGTATCTAGACTATTTTGTGTTTTCTTGGGGGCAATATAATTGTGGTGAGGTTGCTCATTTTAATGCAGAACAATTCAACAATTCGGAATTTGTAGAGAAAAAAGAAAAGGTTAAAACTAAACCAAAGACTCGTTCAGATGTTCGTATCGAATGGTATAAAAAAGTAAGATACCTTAAAGATTTAACAGATACACAAGTGCTAGAGCATGGAAATAAAATAATAGATACGATTAGCCATTATATGTTGAAGGGAGGGCCACGTTTACCTATAGAACAATTTGGAGAATTAGCTCTTCAATTTGGTGACTTTATTGAAGAATCGAATATAAGAGGATTAGATCTAAAAGAAATGTAATAATACACAGAATTGGGTAAGGGGGAGATTTTAATTCCCCCTCCCCACACCACCTCAGCGTGCGGGTCCGCACTGGGCGGTTCACAGAGAAAACCGGACCGTAATCGGGTAGTAGATCACAACTCATAGTTCTTTGAAACCTTAAGATGTCATCTGGTCAGGGCGATTCTATGTCGCGCCGTATACACACTCCACCGATCGGCTTCTTAGTGTGATGCGAGCACCTAGAGGCTCCTTTCCTTCTCTGTGTTCGGCCCTTCGCCATGTCCAGGACATTACCCCCGGCGTTTGACTACTATGACCTCTGCTGACTTCTGCCCAATCACATCCCATGTTGCCACAGGATGCGCTATGTCTCTTTGCTGTTTTCCTGCTGCCTGTTTCGCTCGTATTGGTA
>JAAZBV010000006.1 GCA_012513605.1 Desulfatiglans sp.
ATTTTGATTCTTGGACAGCACTGCTGGCAATAACCTGTTTTTTGAATACGCCGTTTTGTTAACTTAACTACTTGTTTTTACTTGATGCAATATCAAATTTTCATTTATCTTGGACAGCAATGATTTAAAATAATCTCTCTCATCTATATGCATGAAAAAAGGATGTTGGGTTAAAAACCCAACCTACCTGGCTGAATTTGCGTGGTTATGTGGTTCCCTTTTTATGGATCGGCAATTATTGTAGCTGAAAGATCAACACTTTCATGCAAATCGATCGATATCTTCGGATCGCCTTGAAATTTATGATGACTTAGTGATTGTGATTCTGCCAAGGTAATTACCTTGTCCCAGGTCCAGAGTTTCAAATTTAACTTGCGATAGAAAAAAACCTCTCGGATTTCATGTGCTTCACAAGCGAGTTGTTTAGCTAAAGTTTTATCTTCTTCGTTGCAAGCAACAAAATTTATATCACGTCCAATAATGATTCCACCTAAACGAATATGGTCAGGAGATAAAATACCCCATCTTCTTAAAAGAACGGCATCATTGGAAACAGCATAACAATAATGCATTAACTGTGTTTCAGCGCTGTAAAGGTGAACGCTTGGCTGGGCTTGACTCTGCGTTTTTAAGTCAAACAGCGGAACCTGAGGAGCTTTTAGTTCCCAAATATGAGCTTCTCGTCGAAAATTACCACCAGGTTGCAGTGAATTTGCTAAGACAACGATGTCTACTCTTCCAGTTGAACAAATCTGCTCTGTTCGAACATAGGTCGTGTTTCCATCGGCAATTGTAAGCAACACCCAAGCGATATTTTTAAGAAGTTTGCCACACTCAAGCTCGGTTTGGGCATCTGTCCTTTCGATTTCTTTTTTCAATTGAATGAGGACATCATCTCTACTCATCGCATACCCCTCCACGTGTTTAAGCTATGGAGAAGCAGTTCTGAGAGGCGTTTTTTAAATTGTTGCCATTCCTCATTTGGTAATAGTCCTAAAAAGAATACAAGGTCAACTCGGTATTTGAACTCTTGTCCAGATGAGTCTTTTATCTCATGGAAATGATCTATGACAGTGAAGCTTGATCCTTGGCATACACTAAAAGCTATAATGTTCTCCGTATGACAAGAAGCAAAATAATTGCATGAGCCTGCCATCTTTATTGCTACCGGCATTTTTTCTTTTCTATTTGGCTCGCTAACATAAAACCCAGGAAAAGCATGTATTCCCTGGTTCATATTTTTTACTGCTCTCTGTATTTCTTCATGTGTTAAATAGAAAATGCCAATCGTAAAATCATCGAAATTGCCTACCCATGAACCAGCAGTTTTGAAAATTGATGGAAGAATCGACTTCTCTTCACTTGGAAGATTGGCAAAAAAGCTCTTAACGAACTCGACTGACTTATTAGCAATATTTCTTACATTATCTGATGGCATAAGATCTCAGTAAATTTTAGTGATTGTATTTTTTAAATTATCATATTTTTGTTCTTGTACGACTCTAATAAAAACTAAAATGAATCCATTTTATATATAACAATTAGTTTACCAGCCCACGTAGTGAAGCAGTTGCGGGTCAGGTAGAACGTCCAGTTGGCCATTTATGTATCGAACCATCTTTTAAACCTATAGCTTGATGGTCCGCGCCAATTTTTTTTAGAAGGTATTTCTTCATTCCCCCATCCAACAGCATATGAAAACAATTTACTCTCAGCCGTTATATATCGTTCTTTGCAACTGGGTGTGTCTTCCCCTAACCATGCTTCAGGATTACTAAAATCACATGAAAGCCAACCGGCTTGCGCAATTGCAATACGGCAAGCCTCACATCGCAAAATAGCAAGGAAAAGAGCTCCAACAGCACGAACAGATCTATATAGGGTTGCTTCCGGTCGGTTTTGCAAACGGTCATGCTTTAGGCTATTGTACGCAGTCCACCAGTCAAGAAAATTTTGATCTTTTTCAGTTTTATATAAACCTGTTTTTGTCCAATCTTTAAATGGATATATTATTTCTGGGTTTTCACCCCAAAACACTATCCATTTTGATTCTATGTATTCTCCAAAATATCTGAAATAATCAAGCATTTTAATGTCATTTCTTTTTTTATCGTTTTGCACACATGGTGATTGCCAAGATTCGGCACGCCATAAAGAATCAAGGAGGCTACATGATTCTAACATGATTGTGACAAGATGATCTGACCAAGTTTGCTTGTGGTTATCACAATAGGGTACGACCTGAAGAACATTGTAAAGAGAATCCTCGATTCTTTTATACGTATTGAGTACTGTTTCTGCAGGAATCATTAATGATATACCTTATTTAATGGACAACAAAACACTCACCTGTTTCGGCTATCTTCACATTTTGGATGTTATACAGAAAGATAAGCAAAACATTCCAAAAATGTAAGATAATTTTATAGTGTTTTAGTGTTACAGAACTGGAGCAATCAATACACCTTATAATATCAATCCAGTATCTTTATTGCTTTTTAAACAATCAATCATGCACAACCCAGTATCGCCCTTTTAACCATTGTCCTTGCAAGCTGTATCTTCCACTTGTTTCTGTCACCGGGCAGGGTCTTTGCCTTTTCTATTGCAGCGGCTCCGGTTGAATCTGCATTGCTTTCGTTTATGGACTTACCCCTGATCATATCTTCTGCATTAATGCACCGATAGGGTTTATTGTGCACTGCATTTAGGCATATTCTTGCCTCGCCCTTTCCAATCATGGCGGCACAGTTGACTATTGGAAAGTCTATGGACTTGCGTATGGCAAATTTAATGAATGAGCTTATAACGCCCTTTGGTGGTGTGGGCACCTGTATCTCTGTTACTATCTCGTCCTTTTCCAGAATTGTTGAACCAGGTTTGACCATATCCCAGAACTGTTCAGTCTCGATCGTTCTTTTATTCGTTTTGATCTTTGCATTCAGCGCTACCAGTGCCGGGGCTGTATCACTCGGGTTTACAGCAACACATCCTTTGACCGCCCCAAATATAGAATGATACCTGTTCTCACCCATCATGGCATAACATTTTTTACCCCCTTTGCGGACACAGTCAAACCTGTTATCAGGGAGCCTGAAATACCAGCACCTTGTGAGCTGGCAGATATTCCCGCCAATTGTTCCCATCTCTCTTATGTGAGGCGATGCGGTATGATGTGCAGCATCAGCCAGTGCGGTATACTTTGATTTCACAAGATCACTTTTAGCAATATCTTCCAGCCTTGTAAGTGCGCCTATTTTGAGTATGCCCCCCTCTTCTTTTATATAATCAAGATCAGGGATGGTCTTTAGATTGACAAGGATTTCAGGATAATCAGGCAGTATCTCAAATCGCATTGCGCCCAGGATATCGGTACCACCTGCTATCAAGGAGGTATTTCCTGCCTTTAATATTGCGGCTGCTTCATCTACAGACTTTGCATTGATATGTTCGAATCTTTTTATTGTTTTCATGATTTAACCCCCTTCAATACCTGAGCTGCATCCACAACCGCTTTCGGATGCTGCTGGTATGTGCCGCACCGGCAGAGGTTGCCGCCAAGGGCATCGCGGACATCAGCCTCTGTCGGGTTCGGGTTTCTATCCAGAAGCGCCTTTGCTGTTGTTACAAAACCGGGGGTACAATAACCGCACTGAAAGGCATTCCACTTGATATAAGAGTCTATTATGGGATGTTTTACCTTTGCAATCCCCTCTGCGGTTTCAATCACTGCCCCATTGCATTCTACTGCAAGGGTTAAGCATGACAGCACTGGCCTACCGTTCATGATTACAGTGCATGACCCGCATGCCCCCATGCCGCCGCACCAGTCCTTTGGTGAAGTAAGACCTATTTCATCCCTTAAAAGCTGTCTTAAGGTCCAGTTGGGCTCAACATGAAAACGGTATCTTCCGCCGTTTACAGTGAGTTCAATTGGCTCTCTGCATCCTGACTGGGTGTTGGTTGAGGTTGCGTCAGCAGGTGTGAGATTCCCTTTTTCCTGTGCTTGGGCCTCACCACCGGATGCAAAGGCCATTGTGCCCACTGTTGTTCCGCCAATTACCAGTCCTGCATCCTTCAGGAATTTCCTGCGGGAGAGATTGCTGATACCTTTTTTTGTTTCATCGTCTGTTTTTTTTGTTTCTGACATAGTAACCCCGTGTGTTGTGTTTTTCCTTTATCGAAATCGAAAGCCGATTTCGATTTCGTTTAAAAAAGATTAAAGATTATCTTTTTCGCTGTAGCCTCTTCCACCCAATTTACTTAGCATAACAGCTATTCTATCAAGCTCAACCTTGTGATCGCTGCTTTGTGTTTCATCAAGAGCCTTGCCTACAACTAAAACATCCTGAATTGCTGCGCATTCCAGAGCTGAACCTCGTGCAATCTCGAAGTATCGCCTTCTATCTGCCTTTGCAGTCTTGCCGTTACCTTCAGCAATATTTAACGGTATCGGCTGACTTGCACGAAGCCATTGATCCCTTGCTGAACGATGAACTCCATTCAGATTTTTCGCCTTCTCGTAAACCCATGCGACATACGTTAGAGCCAGCCGGTAGACATCAAGTTTTTCATGCCCAAGTGCCATAGTTTTGGTTCCAAATTTCTTATCGAAATCGTTTTTTATCGAAATCCAAATCGAAATCGAGCTTCGATAATAACTTAAAACTTAAGACAAAAGCCGATTGCGATTTCGACTCAAATGCAAAAACCGATTTCGATTTCGATTATTAAAGCTTAAATCTTCCCCAGAGCCCTCAGCACCCTCTCCGGGGTCGTGGGGAATTCCTCAACCCATTTCCCGGTTGCGTTGTATATCGCGCCTGCTGTTATCCCTGAAAGAGATGCCCCGGAATCCTCTCCCAAACCGCATGCGCCATAGGAGGAATAACCCAAATGACTTTCATTCAGGATGCACTTTATCTCCGGGTAATCATTCATTGTTCCGATATGATAATTAATGTTATCAAAATTAAGCCCTACCCCTGTTTTCGGGCAGTAGATCTTCTCCTCTGTTGCGCTCCTCCCCAGTCCCATTATTGCCCCGCCATACTGCTGGGCCTCTGCGCCCCTTCTGTTAAAGAGGTGGCCCACATCATTTACGCACACAAGGTTGGAGACTATCACCTCACCGGTCTCAATATCTACCTCAACCTCCATAAAATGCGCCTGCCTGCTCATGATATACATCCTGGGGTGAGGCTTTCCATCAAGGGTTAACCCGGATACATCAGGTACAACCGGGTGGATTATGGAGGGGTCATCACCCCAGAACCCGCCTGCTACATCCTTTACGCTTTTTCTGTTATCAGGATTTGCCTTTTCAAAGATAAAACCTTCTTTTACATCCAGCTCATCGGTGGTTTTTCCAGGAAATGCCGCCTGTGGAGGTTTTGCGCCGGGGAAAAACATCGGGGGTGCAGGAGGACGCACAGAATATTCCAGGATCTTCTGTTTCAACTGCCTTGCCGCGACTATAAGCTGCGGGGTGTTCCGTGTAATGCCCATTGCCCCGCCCGGAACCCAGAAGCGGTAGGTGTTGGCATCTGACCGCTGCTGCTGAAGCACGATATCGTCATACCTTATCCCTGATTCAGCGGCCACACAATAGCGAAAGGCAGACTCAGTATCCACACCGAAATCTGCCCTCATACCTATTATCGTGAGTTTTCCATCCCTGAGTACAAGACAGGCAAATTGCCTGCCTGGCATCCAACTCCACTCATTGATATAGACAAACCCGAGCCCGTGCATCCTCCCGTTTGAAAGTTTTTTTGCGCCGGGGGCATGCCACTTTTTATCCCACTGGATGGCCTCCTTGCCTAAATCAATAACCTCCTTCAGGCTGTGCCTTTTTGGAAAGCCATTCTCCTCCTGGTATTTTGTTATCCATGCCCAGTCATGGCCCTGGCACCCGTCATTTTTAAGGGCTACCACTGTTGGGTCAAGACCAAACTCCGCTGCTACCCTGTCAAACATCATGTTATGGGGCACACAGCACTGGGTACCATGCCTGAAACAGATATGAGGGCTATGGTTGATAAGTGCCCATTCCTGCGTGTTACGCATGTTTTGGATACATGTGGACTCATGGGTCTTATCTATATGAAGCTCGCCAACCGGCCCCACCACATGCCAGTCAAGCGCGGTTATTGTACCGTCCTTTTTTGCACCGATCCTGCATTTATATTTTGCAGCATCATCCCCTGTGAGGTAAAAATGGCTTTCATCAAACAGGAGCTTTACAGGCCGATTTTGCGCCCTTTTCGCGATGATTGTGGCCATGCGGATAAATGCGGTTGAATAGCCGAGCCATGATATACCGCCATACCATGCCCCCTGGTATGGGATAGTAACATTGATCCTGTTTCGTTCACATAATGGTAATAGCGGGTCCTTTCTGTCCTTTGGCGGGGATTTCACATCGGCGTCTATAGTGCCGTATCCAAGGGAGACAAATGATAATCCAACATTTACAAGGCTCGGATTACTTAAGACCTGTTCCACATGGGAGGCGTGATGTTGCCAGATATCCAAAAAATCACCTCTCCAATGGGCCACACACACCATGCCTTCAATACCTGCAACCGTATTTGGCCCCCTTGTAAAGGAATATTCGATTATCTTATCTGCCTCGGTAAACCCTTTATCCACCTCACCGATATCTGTCTTTTTTGTTATGAGGGTATTTGGCTCTTTTGCTGCTGCATTCAACCTTAAAACATCAGGCATAATCCTTGGTGAATCAGGTTTAAGGGATTCTTCCATATCAAGGATAAAGGGCATCTCCTCCCATTCTATTTCAATATGCCTGAGAGCACAGTCACATATCTCTTCGCTGTCTGCCACCACCACAACCCCCATCGGGTGCTGATAAAAATCCGCAGTGGGGGGAAGGGTCAGGATATTGTACTCGCTTGAACAGTATCCGCCAGTGGTGTTTTCAAAGCGGATATCAGGGTCATCAAATCTTATAATATCCCTGACACCGGTCAGGGCCTCTGCCCTGCTGATATCCATTTTTATAATTTTTGCGCTGGCATATGGTGATTTAAGGATCTTGGCATATAACATGCCCGGAATAGAGACATCCCTTGTGTAGACTGCTTGACCGGATACCTTGTCATGGCCATCCTGGCGGGAGGCATTGTAATCAAGAGGTTTAAAGTCTTCAGGCGGATTCCATGTCCAGGGTTTATAATCGTTCGACATATGACCTCGTTAATATAAAGGTGTTTTTATTTATTGAAAAGAAAGTTAAGTGCGGATTCTAGTTAATTCACCCATACAAGTCAAAAAATATTTTTAACAGATAGACGCATTTATTACTCTATGTTATGCTGCATTAACAGTTTGGCTTTTATGAAAAAACTTTACAGGAAAGGAGAATATCATGAAATACGGCGCAAGAAATGCCCTTACAGCAAAGGTGAAATCCATAAAAAAGGGTGATGTGATGTCACTTATTAAATTCAAGGTGAACAAACCCTCAGAGATGGGATCAGTAATCACCACAGAATCCTTAGAGGATCTTGATCTCAAGGTTGGAGATGAGGTGCAGCTCATTATCAAGGCAATCCATGTAATGCCGGTAAAAGAATAACTGAACTCAGGAGTTATCTTTTTTGACAAATCAGGATTTTAAATCACCCGACACCATCTGGAACCACAATTTTATATGCATATTAATGACCTCTTTTATGCTGGGCATTGCCCATTTTTCAGTAAACCCGCTTGTAGCATCCTATGCGCTTCACCTGGGGGCAAGCGCCTATGTAATGGGCCTGATCTCCGGCCTCTTTTTTGCTGTAGCGCTCGCAATGAGACCTGTTTCAGGCCCTGTGCTCACAATATTTGATAAGCGTAAACTGATGATACTGGTATTTACTATCGGTGGTGTTGTTAATATCGGCTATGCCATATTTGACAGTATTTCTGCTTTTATTGTTTGCAGGCTGATCCATGGCCTGCAATACGCCCTTGTCGGTTCTCTTACAATGACCCTTGCCGGTGAAAGCCTGCCAAGAGAAAAACTGGCCTCAGGCATGGGGATATATGGCCTGAGCGGATCATTATCCATGGCTGTTGCCCCGTCCATCGGTCTTTATGTACTCCATTTCGGGACAAACCTAAAGGATGAAAGCTTTGGCTTCACCTGTGTTTTTCTATTTACAATGATAATACTCTTTCTGGGCATTATCCCTGCCTATTGCCTTAAACCTGATAAAAAGACAAAGGAAGAAATATTAAGCACAGGGGCATGGTACAAAAATATCGCCTCAGTGCATACAATACCAATCGCAATAGTCATGTTTTTTATCTTTATCTGCTGGTCACTTTATAACGTGTACATTGTTGAGTATGCCAAGGAACTAGGGATTACAGGGATAAGCGCATTTTTTACTGTGCTTGCAATAGTTCTCATGATCATTAGGCCATTCAGCGGGTGGATAACTGACAGGCTCGGTCTGGCAAAGGTACTCCCCCCTGCCCTTATTTTATTTGCCGCATCCTTTATTATAATCGGCACAGGAAAAACAATCGGGCAACTGCTTTTTGGCGGTGTTATTGCGGCTATCGGTTTCGGGTCATTCCAGCCAGCACTCTATTCCATGTGCATACTCTCTGAAACACCTTTAAAGAGAAGTGTGGCAAGCAATACACTTTATATCGGTATTGATCTGGGCCTGTTTACAGGGCCGCTTTTTGGCAGTGTTGTGTATGAGATGTACAATTACTCTGCCATGTTCAAGACAGGCGCATTTATAGCAATCATGGCCCTGATAGTCTTTATGCTTCTACTTCCGGCCTATTACAAGAGACGCAGGGTTTTGGAATCAATGGAAATAAACCGGAAGTAAAACTTTAACATCTACTTCCCTGCAACTATTGTATTGACGTATGCAACAAACTCACCTGAATATTTTTTGTGATTAACTGATGTCCACATGTTCTGGTAAGAGGGTAATTTAAAAATCTTTCTGTACATCCTGTCCCAGCGTGCCCATGCTTCATCTGACATAAGTCCTTTCTTATGATCCTGGAATGCTGCTTCCCAGATGTCAATTTTATTTAATCTTAAATTAGACTTTGGAGGGTCTCCAACAAATATGCTGTCTTTATATCGTTTTACGACCTCTTCCTTATAAAGCTCTTCCAACTCATGGGCATTTACAATAGCTAAAGCCATTTCAGGGTATTGCGTGGCTAATGCATTCATTTCTCTGTTTAATGCCCTGCCTTTATCGGCATATTGTACAAGAAGCGCCCCATCAGAGGGTATCGGTATGCCTTTTTCTATCCAATCTCGTATGGCATCATATCTTGCTTCTCTGAGGTAGCCCACTTCACAAACCCATTTTTTGATTCTTGAATTCTGCAATTCACGCCACCTGCATTCAATATCAAAATCCCTTGTACTATTGAGGTTATTAAAAACTTTAAATTTAAGCTCCTGTGCCTCTATCACATCTCTTTCCAGTGAACCCATTGAGGTATCTCCTATGACCGTGATTTGAGGCAATACATATTCTGTCAGATCATTGTCAGTGGATGTATTCTCAGTCGCTTCATCCCCATAAATACCTGAACTCAAAAACCAGGACACACATATCAGCAATACAATTTTATTTCTCTTGCACATGATTGTTCCTCCCCCCTTTAATATTGCCCAAAAGATACCCCTGCTTCATAATTATTAAATATCTCCTCCTGGGTTATAAATTTATTATTTGGCATACTGAACTTCTTATTCTCAGCCCACTGCGATTTTGTCAGGCAAATCTTCTCTTTAAATTTTGATCCTAAAAAAGCTACCCTGCGGCATTCTATATTTTTTACATCCTGTACATTACCCATTTCCGGATCAAGTTCAACGGCCTTATTGTAGTCAGAGGAGGCATTATGGAGTCTGTCCAACATAAAATAGGCATTTCCCCTGGATGCATAAGATAAAGGATTATCGGGCATAAGCTCTATGGCCTTATCATAGTCCGAGATGGCCTTTTGATATTCACCTTTAAATTGATATGCAGTACCACGGTTCTGGTAGGCAACTGCAAACTTTGGATCAAATTCTACAACTTTACTGTAATCGGAGATGGCATTATCAAACTGATTCTTCTGATAATATGCATTTCCTCTCAGGTAATATGTAATAGCTTCTCCAGGCTTCATTTCCAAAACCTTGCTGAAATCGGATATTGCTTCATCAAACCTCCCCTGCTCCTGATAAATATTTCCACGGTCTATATAGGCATTTACAAGACCCGGATTTATCTTTATGACCCTCGTGTAATCAGAGATGGCATTATCAAACTGCCCCTGGCGATAATATACACTGCCACGGCCCTGGTAAGCCACTTCAAGATCCGGATTTATCTCTATTGCCCTATTGTAGTCAGAAATAGCATTATCAAGCTTCTCAAGCCTGAAATATGCGCTGCCGCGCGCAGCATAGGCAACAGCCTTCCCAGGGTCAAGATCTATGGCCCTGTTAAATTGAGTGATGGCATCTTCAACCTTCCCCTGTTTCAAAAAGGAAACACCCTGGGAGATGTATTCTGCTGAACCCGTAGATGATTTTTCAGGGGATACATTTTGCGCCAGCACAATGTTTTCTTCACGGGATGATTTATTCATAACAGTCTTAAAGGATTTGGAAAGGGGTTTTATTACTTTATCGGAGGTTACACTGGAACTTACCGGTTCATTGTTTGTTTCAAGACCTGTTTCCTTTACCATATTAAGTCTTTGTACCACATTAGAAGACCTGGTTTCATCAACGTTGATATTATTTTGATCAACGTTAGAGGAATAGGCCTGACTGGGAGTAGTATTTATTATCCCTGTTAATAGAGGTACACCCAGAATTGATATCCCTGCTGCAGATAGAAAAAGTTTTTTAAAAATACCAAGCTTGTTACCGATTTGATTTTTCATAATACCCTCCATACGTTTTTTTAAGTTTGATCCTATAACACCCGAGACACATACCATTGGAGACTTGAAATAAGTTTCACAGACCTTAATAATGCCTTCTGCATATACACGTGGATTTTTGACCGCCCCCAATACCGCTTCATCACAGGCAAGTTCACGTTCAAAAACAAGTCGTGAACCTGTCCACCACACAACCGGATGGAACCAGAACAGCGCGTGCACAAGCATGTGTATTAAGGCTATCAGATTATCTTTACACCGGATATGCTCGAATTCATGTAAAAAAATTGTTTCAAGTTCAGAGTCATTAATGTGTTTCATAATCCCTGAGGGCAGCAGCAATACGGGGCGAAAAATGCCGTAAACACCGGGTTCCATCAAATCATCGGAAGATGCAAGGTGAACATTGTTCGATATGCGGTGTCTCTGTTTCATCCTGAGGAAAGCTTCAATTCGATAATTATCAATCGGCTCTGCCTTACGTGCCATCCTGGAAACGTGCATATCCCTTTTGTGCCAGCTTAAAAGCAATGCAAAGGAACCACATATCCATATGGATATTATTATTGCTGGTATCCTGTCTGATGAAGATGAAGCATCTACACTATCTAACGATGGCTTCTTATCTTTTGTGCCTGCAGCAGAAGAAATCACTCTCAGATCCTGGGGATTTAACGGCTGATTAATAGTATGAATCACTCTCCACTCAGGAGGGATCTGAACATGCGACTTCATCCACTCAGGGGTTATCATCGTTCCAAGGCTTGCTATAAGGGAAAATGGTATCAGAAACTTGATAGATACAGAAAACCAGACCCAGTACCGGATACGTGCACGGTTTTTTTTCAGGAACATGATAATCAGCCAGGCAACTATTGCAAAAAGGGTTGACTGCCATAGATGGTTTGCCAGGCCTATCCAGAAGGTATTACCAAATGTAAAGAGATCAATAACAGGCATTGCTAATTCTCCTTTGCATACATTTTTTTAAGTGTCTTCTTTGCCTCTTCAAGGTCTTCCATAGTAAGCTTACCGGTTTCAATAAGATGAGACATTACCGGCTGTACGCTTCCGCCAAAAAGCCCCAGGAGGTTATCTATGAGTTTACCATTGGCTGTATTTCTGGTGATGGAGGCATCAAAGATATGGGCATTACCGATTTTTTTAGTCCTGTGAACCACTTTTTTATTTTCCAGACGATAAACAGTAGTCTGTACAGTGGTGTATGCGGGTCTTTCATTTTCAGGGAATGTCTCCTGAATCTCCCTTATTGAGGTTGCCCCATTATTCCACAGGGCCTCCATTACCTTGAGTTCCAGCTTGCTTAACTTCGGTGATTTCATATTGCTACTACCTCCAATATTTTTTCTACTATCTTTGTAGTAGATACTATTTTAAATGTAATAGGCTGTCAAGCATTTTTAAAAAAGATTTTTAGCCTCTTAACAAAAATGGCTATTATCAAAATATTTTTTAATAATGATATGGCAAATTTCCAGATGTTATGTATAATCACACAACCATGTTCAAAGCGGTCTCAATTACTGTCATTTTGGCCCTGATCGCTTTTATACCACTCCCCTCTTACAATCGTTGATGCAGGGTACTTGAGGTTATGTACTTGGAATTATTATATTATTGAAAGGAATTTTACTTTGAAAAAATCAGGTTTTTTAGCGTTAGTTGCAGCAATTTCCTGCCAGCTTTGTGCCGGCATACTTTATATGTGGGGCGTTTTCCAGCCGCACGTTGTTAAATATTATGGTTGGGACCCAGCCCATGTGGCAATGACTTCCGCCTTTATGATTGCTATATTTGTCACAGGAACAATATTAAGCGGTCTGGTCCAGGAAAAAATTCACCCTAGGGTCGTGGCTACGGCAGGCGCAATTTTATTCTGCCTCGGTTTTTATTTAACCTCCATACTCACATCCAAACACTACTGGCTCATATACATCACATACAGCGGTTTTTCAGGTCTCGGTTGCGGTCTGGTATTTTCAACAGTACTTTCAGTTGTGCAAAAATGGTATGCTGCAAGGGTTGGCATGGCAACAGGGTTATGTGTCGGCTCTTTTGGCCTTGCTACTGTAATCTTTACCCCGATTGCTGAATCGCTTTTATCATCAGGCGGTGTGCCATATGCCTTTAGGACGCTTTCTATTATATTTTTTTTAATTACAATGATCGCCTGTTTTTTTATTAAAAATCCCAGCAAGGAGTATTATTACTCTGAACTTACAAAGGTTGTTCCTCCTGAGCACATCAAACAATTTAAACCAGGGCAGATGCTTAAATCGCCTTCATACTACTATATTTTTACTGCGCTCTTTACCAGTTCTGCCGCATATTTTATCATAATCCCCTTTATCAAGACTATTGCTATGGCGCGCGGCATGTCTACCACCCTCGCCCTGGCCGCAATTATGTTTTCGGGCGTTGCCAACGCCTCCGGGCGGTTGCTTGCACCTTCAGTCTCCGATAAAATAGGAAGGACAACAACAATAATCACCTGTACACTGATTTCAGCCTTTGCCACCATCCTTATGATCTATGCTACAGGGCTATGGTATATTGCTGCTGTATTTTTCATAGCCTTTTCATACGGAGGTATTTCAGGGGTTAATCCTGTTATCAGTACAGAGCTTTTTGGTGCAAGATATTCCGGGGCCAATTACGGCCTTGTTATGATCGGGATAGCCGCATCATCAATAATATTCAGCGAACTCTCTTTGATGATTAATGCAAATGGAATTGAGACAGGAGATTTTACATCCTCCCTGATTCTCGCAACAATACTCTGCGCAGTACCTATCATAATGATGATTCTATTAAAAAGGCGTGTAAAAAGCTTTGGAAAAAATATCTGATTAGCCCATTAATTTTCCGGCCGGTCTTCGAAATGTATGGTGGCATTCCTGTCCCGCCTTAGCTTGAGTTTTTTTTGCGACGGCGGATTGCATGCCACATATTTTTCGGTGGGGTATAAAACCTAACGTTGTTGAATTAAGGTACATAGTACGTCATTCCCGCGAAGGCGGAAATCTATTTATTTTTATTTTCAAATACATAAAGTGGATCCCCGCCGAAGTTTATCCCGTACTCGATACGGGGCGGGGATGACGATTAATCCGAAATGCCTGTGCGGTTTCCTAAAGACAACAGTATTGGGTATAAAACCCCATCCTACACATATAAGTGAATCGTATTTCTAACCAAATAAATATATTCGGGATATTAACCTCCTTGCCTAGACATCTATGCGCACCGGACAATAATGATTTCATTTCTTTTTCATGAACGCCGGATAGAATAACTCCCATGGGATGTATGGCCGTATACAATATGAAGGGTCGCCTTTGCCTGCTCAATGGCTGTCTGAGGGATCTGTGTGATATCCGTGCTGTTACGGTCAACGATAATTGCATCCGCTGAAAATACAGGTGCCACGAAAACTGATAATAATAAAATCAATGGTATTAATGTTCGCATAATCATAATTATAACCAATACTCTTCTGTCGATTAAATATTATTTATAATCA